>NZ_JBFAYB010000045.1:0-68211 GCF_040681075.1 Streptomyces sp. NPDC051907
CGCCTCCCGCCGCTCCGGCCGCCGGATCCGCGCCGGGCTGCTGCGCCGCGGGGCGCTGCGGGCCGTCGTCGCGCTGCCCGCCGGCGCCGCGCCCCCCTACGGCATCCCCCTCCATCTGTGGGTGCTGCGCAAGCCCGACCCGGCCCAGCCCGCCCCGCCCGAGCTGCTGTTCGTCGACACCGCCGAGCTCGCGGGGGCCGCCGGCGGCCGGGACAAGCTCGACTGGCAGGCCGTGCAGAGCGCCGTGCTCGACGCCTGGCAGCCCTTCGACCGGCACGGCACGGTCGACGAGCAGCCCGGCGCCAGCCGTTCCGTCCCCGTCATCGAACTCCTCGACGACGACGTGGACCTGGCCCCGGCCCGCCATGTCCCGCCCCTGGCGGCCGGCGCCGGCGCGGACGAGCTGCTGCGCGTACGGGACCGGCTGACCGACACCCTGCGGCTGACCGGCGAGCTCACCCCCGCGCCCGCCGCGCACGCCGAGCCCGCCCCCTGGCCCGCCACGACCGTCGGCGAACTGGCCCGCGCGGGCGCGCTGGTGCTGCGCGCCGGCGGCGCGGGCAGCGCGAGCGCGGCCACGGCCGCCGACGCCTCCTCGGCCCTCGTCCCCGTGCTCACCGAACAGGACGTCATCGCCGGCGCCGCCCCCTCCGGCACGCTCCCCGAGGGCCCCGACGAGGAGCCCGTGCGCGTCGAGACCGGCGACGTCGTGGTGCCCGTGCTCGGCGGCGGCTCCGTCGTACGCGTCGTCGACGACGCCACCGCCGGCGCCGCGCTCGGCCGCAACCTCCAGCTGCTGCGCCCCGATCCCGCCGCCCTCGACCCCTGGTTCCTCGCCGGCTTCCTGCGCGGCACCGCCAACACCCGGCAGGCCAGCAGCTACGCCTCCACCGCGACCCGGCTCGACGTGCGCCGCCTCCAACTGCCCCGGCTGCCGCTCGCGGACCAGCGGCGCTACGGCGAACGCTTCCGTATGCTCGCCGCCTTCGAGGACGCGCTGCGGCTCGCGGGGCGGCTCGGCGAGCAGTTGGTGCAGGGGCTGTACGACGGCCTGACCGACGGCACGGTCCTGCCGGAGTGACCCCCGGTCCAGCTGGAACGACCGTGGAGTGACACATCGGACAACGGGTCTGCACAACCCCTGACCCGTTGTCTTCGTCGATGTATACGCTTCGGACCGCAGTACCCCATTCCGCCTCGTCCCCAGGCCTTCAGGAGCAGCAATGCACGGCCACGGCTATGCGCCGCCGCAGCCCAAGCGACCGTCGACCGCGGTGCTCGTCGTCCTGCGCACGGTGTTCACGGCCGTCGCGCTGCTCAGCTTCGGGTTCCTGTCCTGGGCCACCATGCTGCGGATCGCGATCATGCGCCGCCGGCGGCTGGACTGGCTGCTGTTCTGGCTCTGCCTCGCGCTGGTGGTCGCCGCGACGGTCGTGATCGGCACGTTCGGTACGGACAGCGAGGTGGAGGCGTCGAAGGCGGAGGATCCGCGTCCGATCGACTATGTGTCCCTCGCGGTGCTGCTCGGGCTGGCCATCGGGGTGCCCACGCACTATCTGGTGGTCGACATCCGGCACCACCAGGCGCCGGGACCCGCCGCCTGGACGCCGCCGCAGGCCGGCTCGCCGTACAACGCGCCGACCGTGCCGTACGGTCTGCCGCCCCAGCACCTCCCGTCCCAGGGCTACGGCTACCCGCCCGCCCAGCCCCATCCCCCGGTCCAGCAGCCCCAACCCCAAACCCATCCGCCGGTCCGGCCCCCGGCGCATCAGCCCCAGACCCATCCGCCGGTCCAGCCCCAGCCGCCCGCCCAGCCCGTCGCCCCCGACAAGCCCCGCATCGACCAGGTCCGCGCCGAGCTCGACGAGCTGAGCGACTACCTCCGGAAGGAGCAGGGACGGTGAACGGACGGGTCATCGCGAGCCGTTACGAGCTCTCGGCCGTCATCGGCCAAGGCGGCATGGGCCAGGTCTGGACGGCGTACGACGGGCGCCTCGACCGCCGTGTCGCCGTGAAGCTGCTCCGCCCCGACCACATGGCCGCCGCCACCGCCGCCGACGAGATGCGCCGCCGCTTCGTCCGCGAGTGCCGGGTCACCGCCCAGGTCTCCCACCCGGGCCTGGTCACCGTCCACGACGCGGGCAGCGACGGCGACGACCTCTACCTCGTCATGCAGTACGTCGAGGGCGCCGACCTCGCCGACCATCTCGCCGAGCACGAGCCCTACCCCTGGCCGTGGGCCGTCTCCGTCGCCGCCCAGCTGTGCGCGGTGCTCGCCGCCGTGCACGCGGTCCCGATCGTCCACCGCGACCTCAAGCCGCGGAACGTGATGGTCAAGCCCGACGGCACGGTCACCGTCCTCGACCTCGGCGTCGCGTCCGTCATCGACACGGACACCACGCGCCTGACGCACACCGGCTCGCCCATCGGCTCTCCCGCCTACATGGCGCCCGAGCAGGCGATGGGCGGCGCGGTCGGCCCGTACACCGATCTGTACGCGCTCGGCGTGCTGCTGCACGAACTGCTCAGCGGCAACGTCCCGTTCGCCGGCTCCACCGCGCTGGGCGTGCTGCACCGCCATCTCTACGAGCCGCCGCTCCCCGTCCGCCAGCTGCGCCCCGAGATACCCGAGCCGCTGGAGGCGCTGGTGCTGCGGCTGCTCGCCAAGGACCCGCAGCACCGCCCGTCCGGGGCGCAGGAGGTGTACGAGGCGCTCGCGCCGCTGCTGCCCAGCCGCGGCACGCCCGCAGGACCGCTCGACCCGACCCGCCCGTTCCTGCGCCCGCACGCTCCCTGGCCGGACCGGGCCGCCGTGCCGCCGCCGCCCGTGGCGCCGCCCCGGCCCGCCGCTCCCCGCCCGGACGTCGCCGCAGCCGTCGACGAGGTCAAGCGGCTCCTCGGCGAGGGCAGCATCACCCAGGCCGTCGACATCCTCGGCGGGATCCTCCCGGCCGCCGCGGCCGAGCACGGCGAGCACTCGCCGGTCGTACGGATCCTGCGCAAGCAGTACGCCACGACGCTGATGGACGACGGCCAGTACCGCCGCGCGCTGCCCGAGCTGCGCCGGCTCGCCGACGACCGGGCGGCGGAGGCGGGCCTGGCCGACCCGCAGACCCTGCAGTTCCGCTATGACGCGGCGCTGTGCCTGGAACAGCTGGGCGAGCCGGCCGCCGCGCTCGCGGAGTACCGCGCGGTCCTGCCGTACTACGAGAACCAGCAGTCGGGCGGCGCGGACGTCGCCCGCGCCTTCGACGTCCGCCACCGCGTCGGGCATCTGCTGCTCGCGGTCGGCGACCACACGGCGGCGCGGCAGCAGCTGCAGACGCTGCTGTACGACGTCGAGCGCGCGTACGGGCCCTACCACCAGCTGGCCCTCGAACTGCGGCGCGGGCTGGAGCGGCAGCAGCAGTTGGGCGGCGGTCACAGCCTCGGCGGTCACAGCCTCGGCGGCCACAGCCTGGGGTGAGCGCAGGCGGGCGTGCGGGGCGTGGCGGTGGCCATTGAGTGCGCGTGCCAGGTGCGCCGGGGCCGCTGAGCAGGCGGGCTGGGCGTGGCGGGGGCCGTTGAGCACGCGTGCCAGGTGTGCCAGGGACCCTGCGTTGAGCGGGCGCAGGCTCAGACCGCCGCAGTCGCCTTCTCCGCTTCGGGCGCGGGCGCCTGGGCCGAGCCGCCCGAGCGCCGTCGGCGCACCAGCGGCAGCAGGCCGACGCCCGCGAGCGCCAGCAGGCCCGCCGTCCCCACCGCCGCGCCGGCCTTCAGCCCCGGCGGCCGGAACGAGCAGTCCACGGTCGTCCGCGTCCCGTCCAGCTCCACGGCCACCAGGCCGAGATAGGAGCCGGCGGGCTCGCCGTCACAGCTCCAGCCCGCGATGCGGGGCGCGGCGAGGACGGCCGTCCCCGTGGCGCCGGGCGGCAGTTCGGCCCGTACGCCCGCCTCGCCGACCTCCACCGAGACCGCGCCCGTCTGCTTCAGCCGGTCCACGGCGGCGGCGAGCTTCGCCGGGTCCAGGCAGCCGAGCGTCGCCCGGGGCCTGCCCTGGCCGCCGGACTTCGCGCGGTAGGCGACCGTCGCGCCGGGGGACTCCACCGTCCCGAGCGAGGTGAGCGCGGCGCGCCGCTTGGGCTGGCCGCCGCGCAGCGTCACCCATGGCGCGTCGCCGAGCCGGGCCTGGCCGGTGAAGTCGGGGGCCCACAGGAACGCCTCGCTGCCGACCGGGCAGACGCCGTCCGCCGCCTCGGCGTAGACGTCCGCGCCGAGCAGCCGCTCCTGGTTGCGGAACGGGTCCGCGTCGTAGCGGTTTTCGCCGCCCGCCGGCCGCACGGTCACCAGCGGCAGCACCATGGCCGCCTCGCTCAGCTGCGGCTGCTGGCCCCGCGCGCCGCGCACGCGCGCCCCGACTGAGAAGAGCGCGTCGGTGACGGGGTTGTCCAGGGACTGCAGGCTGCGCCCGTTGGACGTCCAGCCCGCGCCGAGGGCGGCCCAGGTGCGGGTGAGCACGTCGGGGGTGTGGCTGCTGTAGTACGAGGCGCCCTGGCCGCCCAGCAGCATCGGGTCGTTCCCGCTGATCTGGTCCCGGCCGGGGTCGGTGCGGTAGGCGGGCCAGCCGTCGGCCGACGCGACGGCCGCCGCCCGCCGGCTGTGCTGCTCGCCCCAGGCCGGGTAGTCGTCGAGCCTGCCGAGCTTCATCCGGTCCGCGTACGCGGTCGTCGCCGCGGCCTGCCCGACCAGCGCCCCGCTGAGCAGCACCGCCGCCAGCGCGATATGCCTGCCGCGCCGGGCCAGCGCCAGCCCGGCCACGGCCGCCGCGAGCCCCGCCCCGGCCAGCGGGAACGTCCAGCCGGTCACCAGATCGCTGCCGGCCGCCGCGAGCGCCGTGACCGCCACGACCGCGCCGCCGCCGAGCAGGGCGCGCCGCCCCGGCCACGCGTGCGCGAGGCAGGTCCAGGCGGCGATCACCACGATCCCGGCGAAGACGAACGTCTGCCGGTACGGGCTGCCGTTGGGCGTCGCGAAGACATGCCACACCAGATGCGTCGGCCCCCATTGAAGGGAGAGCAGGGTCGCCGCCGCCAGTGAGGTCCACAGGATCCGCTCGCGCCGGGGCACGGCCCGGTGGAAGGCCAGCGCGCAGGCCAGCAGGACCGTTCCGCCGCCGATGAAGACCGCCGGCGTGAAGAAGCTGTACGTCGCCGGGAGCGTGCGGGCGAACACGTCGGACCAGCCCGCCGGGGCGAACTCCTTCTTCCAGCCCGGGTAGGCGTGCTGCGAGCCGAGGAAGACGGGGACCAGGACGGGCGCGGCCAGCGCGACGCCGAGGAGCACCCGCCAGGCGGCCCGCAGCAGCGCCCGTATCCGCTCGCGCGGCTGTCGCTCCTCCAGCAGCAGCCGCACGACGAGCACCAGCGCCGCGCCGATCACGGCCATATAGGCGGTGTAGAAGTTGGCGATCCAGGCGAGCGCGACGAGCACCGGACCGAGGACGGGCCGCCGCGCCTCGCGCGCCCACTCGCCGACCAGGCACAGCAGCGGGAAGGCGATCAGCCCGTCCAGCCACATGGGGTTGTACGAGCCCTCGACGACCGACCAGCCGCACAGCGCGTAGGAGGCGCCGAGCACCCCGGCCATCCACCGGCGCCCGCCCGGCTCGCCGTCCTCGGCCCCCTCGCCGCCCCCGGCGCGCAGCGTCAGCAGCAGCCAGGTCATGGCGGCCGCGGCGGTCGCCGTCTTCAGCACCGTGATCACGTACACGGCGAGATCGATGTCGTCCCGTGGGAAGAGCCCGACCAGCAGGGAGAACGGGCTGGTCAGATATGTCCCGAGGTCGGGCAGGAAGCTCGTGCCGTACCCGGACTGCCAGTTGAGCAGCACGCCGCCGTCCGCGCGCCCGTGCAGCAGGTCCCACAGATGCGCGTGGAACGGCACGAACTGATTGCCGAGGTCGTTGACGCTGCGGGTGTGCGGGCCGAAGGGGAAGCTGCGCGCGACGGCGTCTCCGGCGCACACGGCCGTCACGGTGATCAGCGCGGCGAGGGCGGCGGCACGGCCGCGCGCGGATTCCAGAATCGACATGATGACTCGAATATGCCAGCGCAGATCGCGAAAACGTGCCACTGGAAGCCCAGTTCACTTGATAGTCGCCTACGCGTCATGCGCCCCATCCATGAGGGACATTCCCATGGGTTGTTGTTCAGGCGTGCTGATCTCGATAGTGGTTCCCTGCTTCAATGAAGAGGAGATCATCGGCCGCTTCCATGAGCATGTGACCGATGAGCTCGACCTGCTGGGGCAGGAATTCGAGCTGGTCTATGTGGACGACGGAAGCCAGGACCGGACGCTCCCCCTTCTTCAGGAGATCGCCGAGGCCGACTCCCGAACCCGCTATGTCTCCTTCAGTCGCAATTTCGGCAAGGAGGCGGCGATGCTCGCCGGCCTCCAGCACGCCGAGGGCGACGCGGTCGTGATCATGGACGCGGACCTCCAGCACCCGCCGGAGCTGGTCCGGCGCATGCTGGCCCTCCACGAGGAGGGCTTCGACCAGGTGATCGCCCGACGCACCCGCAAGGGCGACCGGGTCACCCGCACGGTCACGGCCCGCGCCTACTACTGGATGATCAACCGCTTCGTCGACGTCGAGCTGGTGGACGGCGTGGGCGACTTCCGGCTGCTCTCGCGCCGGACCGTGGACGCGGTCCTGGAGCTCACCGAGTACAACCGCTTCTCCAAGGGCCTCTTCGCCTGGGTCGGCTTCCGCACCACGACGTTCGAGTACGAGAACGCGGTGCGCGAGCAGGGCCGCTCCAAGTGGAGCTTCGGCAAGCTGCTCAACTACGGGCTCGACGGTCTGCTCTCCTTCAACAACAAGCCGCTGCGGGCCGCCCTCTATCTGGGCATGCTGCTGCTCGCCGTCGCCATGGCCTACGCCGCCTGGATCGTGGGCGTCGCCCTGGTCGACGGCGTCGACACGCCCGGCTATGTGACACTGCTGGTGACGGTCATCGCGCTCGCAGGCGTCCAGATGGTGATGCTGGGAGTGGTCGGCGAGTACGTCGGCCGTATCTACTACGAGGTGAAGCGGCGGCCGCACTTTCTGGTGAAGGCGACCAACACCGGCCTGCGTCCGCAGGAAGGAGAGCCGCACACACGCACGGGGGAGCTCGTAAGACGATGACGGTCCGGGTCCAGATGGTCAGATTCGCCCTGGTCGGGGTGGTGAACACCGGGACGTACTACGGCCTGTATCTGGCCCTGCTGAACTGGCTCCCCTATGTGGCGGCGCATGTCGTCGCCTTTGCGCTGAGCATGGTCGGGTCGTTCTTCCTCACCTCGTACTTCACCTATAAGACCCGCCCGACCTGGCGTAAATTCCTGCTCTTCCCGCTCACCAACGCGGCGAACTTCACGGTGACCACCTGCGGCGTCTATCTGCTGGTGGACGTTCTCCACTTCGGCAGCCGCTACGCTCCGCTGATCGCGGCGGCGGCGGCGATCCCGATCACCTTCGTCGTCTCGCGGACGATCATGCTGCGGCCCGAGCGGGCGCCGGCCCCGGTCGAGGCGGAGCGGGTCCCTCAGCGCTGACGCGCGGCGGCGCAGAAGGCGACGCATCCCGGACTGCCGGGGAATCGTTGGTCGAATCAGTGGCCCACGCCACGTCGACTCTCTAGCATCGATCACCGCAGGGTCACTTCACGCCGGGAGGCTCCTTTGCACCGCCGTCGTCGCACCGCGCTCACCGTCTCCGCCGCGCTGCTCGTCGCCGCGCCCCTCCTCGCCGCCTGCGGCAACGAAGCACACCCAGGGGCCGCCGCCGTGGTCGGCGGCGAGCGGATCGAGGTGTCCACCGTCCAGGCGAAGGTGAAGGACGTGCGCACCGCGCAGGCGCGCTCCCCGCAGGCCGACCAGCTGATCAAGGACAGCGGCCAGCTCAGCCGCGCCAAGCTGTACGACCTCATCGTCGACGAGGTCGTCCAGCGCGCCGCCGACGACGCCGGGATCACGGTCTCCCGCAAGGAGATCCAGGAGGGGCGGGCCGCCCTGGCCCAGCAGTCCGGCGGAGAGGAGCAGCTCGCCGGCATGTATCTCCAGCAGCGCGGGGTCGCCCCGGACCAGCTGAACGACGTGGTCCGCCGCGACATCCTGGTCAGCAAGCTGGCCGCCGACCTCGGCGCGACGAACACCCCCGAAGGCCAGGAGAAGCTGAACCGCGCCTTCACCGCCGCCGCCGAGTCGCTCGACATCGACGTGAACCCGCGCTTCGGCGCCTGGGACGACAAGAAGCTGGAGCTCGGCAGCTATAAAGCTCCGTGGATCACGCAGGTGAGCAAGGAGCAGGAGCCCGTCGAGGCGGGCGCGTAGCGCGGGGTAGGTTCGATGGGTGACGAATGAATCACCCGTACCCGGCGCCTCCGGCGCGTCCGAGGCCATAGA
This sequence comes from Streptomyces sp. NPDC051907, assembly GCF_040681075.1. Lineage (NCBI taxonomy): Bacteria > Bacillati > Actinomycetota > Actinomycetes > Kitasatosporales > Streptomycetaceae > Streptomyces > Streptomyces sp. NPDC051907. The sequence continues at coordinate 8,428 of NZ_JBFAYB010000045.1, forward strand.
GCCGTCCGATGCGTCCGAGGCCCTGGAGCCGTCCGGCGCGCTGGGCCGCATCGTCGTGCTCACCGCCAGCCACCGGGTCGCCCCCGGGCTGCTGTCCTGGCCCGCGTGGCAGACGCTGCGCACGGCGGACCGGGTGCTGTGCGCGGACGCCGGGCACCCGCAGCTGCCCTACCTCGCCGAGGCGGGCGTCGCCGTGGAGCACACGGCCCCCGGCGCGCAGGAGCTCGTCGAGGACTGCGCCGGCGGCCGCACGATCGTCGTCATCCCCTCCGGCGAGGGCGAGCCGGCGCTGACCGACGGGCTGGCCCGGCTGGCCGGGTCCGGCCGGGTCGCGATGCCCGACCTGGAGCTGCTGCCCGGCTCGTACGACCTGCCCGGCGCGCGGCTGCTCGACCTCGTCCAGGTCATGGACCGGATCAGGCGCGAGTGCCCGTGGTCCTCGCGGCAGACGCACAAGGGTCTCGCCAAGTACGGCATCGAGGAGGCGTACGAGCTCGTCGAGGCGATCGAGGACGGCGACCGCGACGAGCTGCGGGAGGAGCTCGGGGACGTGCTGCTCCAGGTCGTCTTCCACGCGCGCATCGCGGAGGAGGGCGCCGAGGGCTCTGACGACGAGGACGAGGATGCCGAGGACGCCGAGCCGTTCTCGATCGACGACGTCGCCGGGACGATCGTCGAGAAGCTGATCCACCGCCATCCGCACGTCTTCGGCGACGAGCGCGCCGAGACGCCGGAGGAGGTCAAGGAGCACTGGCTGCGGACCAAGGCGATCGAGAAGCAGCGCGACTCCGTGACGGACGGCGTGCCGCTGGGGCAGCCCGGCCTCGCGCTGACGGCGAAGCTCGCCTCGCGGGTGCGCACCGCCGGGCTCGACGTGCCGCTGCCGACGGGCGCGGGCGTCGGGTACGAGCTGCTGGCGCTCGCCGTGCGGGCGGAGGCGGCGGGCGTGGACCCGGAGGCGGCCCTGCGCGCGGCGGCGCGCGCGTACCGGGACGCGATCAGGACCGTGGAACAGTGACCCCCGAGCTCTTCAGCTGGGAGTTCGCCACCGATCCGTACCCCGCCTACGCCTGGCTGCGCGAGCACGAGCCGGTGCGCAAGACGCGGCTGCCCAGCGGCGTCGAGGCGTGGCTGGTGACGCGGTACGCCGACGCCCGGCAGGCGCTGGCGGACCAGCGGCTCTCCAAGAACCCGGTGCACCACGCGGAGCCCGCGCACGCCAAGGGGAAGACGGGTATTCCGGGCGAGCGCAAGGCAGAGCTGATGACGCATCTGCTGAACATCGACCCGCCGGACCACACCCGGCTGCGGCGGCTGGTGTCCAAGGCGTTCACCCCCAGCCGCGTCGCCGAATTCGCCCCGCGCGTCCAAGAGCTGACGGACCGTCTCATCGACGGCTTCGCCGCGAGGGGAGAGGCGGACCTGATCCACGAGTTCGCCTTCCCTCTCCCTATCTACGCGATCTGCGACCTGCTCGGCGTCCCGGCGGAGGACCAGGACGACTTCCGCGACTGGGCGGGCATGATGCTGCGCCACACCAAGGCGAGCCAGGGCGGCCCCCGCGGCGGGGTCGCCCGCTCGGTGAAGATGATGCGCGGCTACCTCGCCGAGCTGATCCACCGCAAACGGGAGACCCTGGGACAAGAGGGCTCGGACGACCTGATCTCGGGCCTGATCCGCGCCTCGGACCACGGCGAGCATCTGACGGAGAACGAGGCCGCGGCTATGGCCTTCATCCTGTTGTTCGCCGGCTTCGAGACGACCGTGAACCTGATCGGGAACGGGGTGTACGCGCTGCTGCGCAACCCCGGGGAGCGGGACCGGCTCCAGGCGTCCCTCGCGGCGGGGGAGACGGGTCTGCTCGCCTCCGGCGTGGAGGAACTCCTGCGCTACGACGGGCCGGTGGAGATCGCCACCTGGCGGTTCGCCACCGAGAAGCTGAGCCTCGGCGGGCAGCGGATCGAGGCCGGAGACCCCGTCCTGGTGGTGCTCGCCGCCGCCGACCGGGACCCCGAGCGGTTCGCCGAGCCCGACGCCCTCGATCTGTCGAGAAGCGACAACAAGCACCTCGGATACGGCCACGGCATCCACTACTGCCTCGGCGCCCCGCTCGCCCGGCTGGAAGGGCAGACCGCCATCGCGACGCTGCTCAGGAGGGCGCCGGACTTGCGGCTTGCGGGCGATCCGGACGATTTGCGGTGGCGTGGGGGTCTCATTATGCGTGGATTGCGCACTCTGCCGGTTGAGTTCACACCCCAGCAGAACTGACGGTCCATCATGTTCGTGACTTTCACGTGATCTCCGCTGCATCGACTTGTGACTCGCGTTCGAATGCCGCTACGTTCACCGTCGATCCAAGCTGTCACGCGAAAGGCAACCGCATGCGCTCCGGGAACGGACGGCACCGCCGACCCCGTCAGGCTCCGGCCCTCGTCGTCGCGGCAGGGGTGACGGGATCGGCCATCGCGATCCCGCTGCTCGGCGCGACCTCGGCCTCGGCCGCCGACGGCACCACATGGGACCGCGTCGCCGAGTGCGAGAGCAGCGGCATGTGGAGCGCCGACCTCGGCAACGGGTACTACGGCGGGCTCCAGCTCTCCCAGGAGACGTGGGAGACCTACGGCGGCACGGCGTACGCGCCGCGCGCCGACCTCGCGAGCCGCACCGAGCAGATAGCCGTGGCCGAGATGGTCCTGGCCGCGCAGGGGCCGGACGCCTGGCCCGGCTGCTCGTCCATCGCCGGACTGAAGATCGCGGGATCGGCCGACGGCGTCACCGCCCAGCCGACGCCGCGGCCGAGCGCCCCGATCGACCAGCCCTCCGGCGAGCCGACCGGCGAGGCGGCCGAGACCACCTCCGACAAGCCGGAGAAGGAGTCGTCCTCCGACGAGCCGGCGGCCCCCTCGAAGCCGGAGCAGTCCGCCCAGCCGAGCGCGCCCGCCCGCAGCGAGGAGAGCGCCGAGCCCTCCAAGGGCGCGACCCCCGAGTCGGGCTCCGGCGCCGGGAAGCACCGCGGCGAGCCGGCGCCCGAGGGGACCGAGTCGGGCAATACGGACAATGAGCGTGAAAGCGGCCGACATGCCTCACGGGGTGACGGTTCAACACGTGAGCCTGCGAATGCGGACACTTCGCCCGGCGAGTACACGGTCCGCACCGGCGACAGCCTGTGGACCATCGCCGACGAGCAGGAGGTGCCCGGCGGCTGGACCGCGCTCTACGAGGCGAACCGGAAGGCCGTCGGCGAGGACCCGGACCTGATCCTTCCTGGCCAGAGCCTCGATCTGGACCACTCCTCCGACCCGAAGTAGCGGCAGTTCGCGGGCTTATGTCCGTTCTGTGTAAGTGAGACAAGGGTCTCTTTGTCCTAACTGGCGTGGCTCGCCTACCGAATGTGCACACTTCGCCCCCGACCTGCGGAAATGTAATCGCCCCAAAGGGCGGAAAGGGCGATTTCTCCCCGATGTTCGTCTTTGAACATCGGGGAGCGGTGTGTCTACGGTCTGACCGCTCGCCATCGCGGGCACCGCTGACCGTCACGCCGAATCCTGCCGTCGGTCGGGGGGACCAGTCGTCGCGTCATGCGCCGAAGGCAGGAGCGGGGGACCCAGGTAAGCGCCGCCCCCCGGCCGTTGCTGACGAACGGCCGTGGAACGGCTTGGGGTGAAGCCGCGCGCTAGGTCGCGCGGCCGGGCAACTCATCTGGCCCGAACCCGACAGCTCACCTCGTAGGCGTCGGTGAGGAGATGTCCCATGCTGTTCTCCAGCAAGTCCAAGCACCGTCGTCCCTCGAAGGCCACCCGCATCGCCACGCTCGCCGGCATCACGGGTGCGGCCGTCGCCGCCCCGCTGCTCGGCGCCACCTCCGCCTCCGCCGCGACCGCCTCCGAGTGGGACACCGTCGCCCAGTGCGAGTCCGGCGGCGACTGGTCCATCAACACCGGCAACGGCTTCTACGGCGGCCTGCAGTTCTCCGCCTCCACCTGGGCCGCGTACGGCGGCACCGCGTACGCCGCGACCGCCGACCAGGCGTCGAAGTCGCAGCAGATCCAGGTCGCCGAGAAGGTCCTCGCGGGCCAGGGCAAGGGCGCGTGGCCGCACTGCGGCGTGGGCCTGTCCGACGCCGCGTACACCGGCGCCGCGGAGAAGGCCGCCCCGGCTCCGGCCAAGCCCGCCGCTCCGAAGCGCGCCGAGGCGCCCACGACCCGCTCCGAGCGCCCCGCGGCGCCGGCGAAGGCGAAGGCCGTGAAGAAGGGCGACGGCGAGTACAAGGTCAAGGCCGGTGACACGCTGGGCTCGATCGCCGAGGAGAAGAAGGTCGAGGGCGGCTGGAAGAAGCTGTTCGACCTGAACAAGGACGTCGTGGACGACGCGAATGTGATCTACCCGGGTCAGCTGCTTCACCTGAGCTGATCTGGTGTGGGGCGTGCCCCGCGAGACCCGGTGGACCCGGCGGCCCACCGGTGCTCGCGGGGCACTGCTCTGCGCGGACGCGCCCCCCGTCCCCGGGGGCTCCGCCCCCGGACCCCCGCGCCTCAATCGCCGGCGAGGCTGATTTGGGGCGCTGCCCCGGACCCCGCGCCTCAATCGCCGGCGGGGCTGAATGTCGGTCGCCTCAAACGCCGGCGGGGCTGGATGTGCCCGGGAAACCCAGCCCGTCCGGCGATTGAGGACACGGCCGAAGGCCGTACGGGGGCGCAGCCCCCCGAGGCAACGGTGACATGCCCTGTGCGGGCTGCCCGCGGGGCGCTGCCCCGGACCCCGCGCCTCAAACTCCCCCAGACTTCGTCCGGGGGGACCCCCACGGGGCTTGGTTTGCGGCTCAAGCGCCCACGGGGCTGGATGTACCCGGCGAGGCTGAGTGTGCGCGGCCGGGCTGAGGTAGGGCCGGTATACGCGGAGCGATTCGCGTTACTCATAAGTAGATGTCGGCTGCTTTGTCCCATATCCCCGCCCTTCACGCCGTTTTTCGTCCCAGCGGGCGGGCATCGGCTGGCCGAGGGTCCGCAGCCGGTTAGGCTCTTGTCGCAAGGCCAAAGAGACCTTGCGTATAGCGTCACATCCCAGAAGGAGATGCTCGTGCCGTCCATCGACGTCGTCGTAGCCCGGGAAATCCTGGACTCCCGAGGCAACCCCACGGTCGAGGTCGAGGTTGGCCTCGACGACGGCAGCACCGGCCGTGCTGCTGTCCCGTCCGGCGCCTCCACCGGTGCGTTCGAGGCTCTTGAGCTCCGCGACGGTGACCAGAACCGCTACCTCGGCAAGGGCGTCGAGAAGGCCGTCCTCGCCGTCATCGAGCAGATCGGCCCGGAGCTCGTCGGCTACGACGCCACCGAGCAGCGCCTGATCGACCAGGCGATGTTCGACCTGGACGCCACCCCGGACAAGTCCTCCCTCGGCGCCAACGCCATCCTCGGCGTCTCCCTCGCCGTCGCGCACGCCGCCTCCGAGGCGTCCGACCTGCCGCTTTTCCGCTACCTCGGCGGCCCGAACGCGCACCTGCTGCCCGTTCCGATGATGAACATCCTGAACGGCGGCTCGCACGCCGACTCCAATGTGGACATCCAGGAGTTCATGATCGCGCCGATCGGCGCGGAGTCCTTCTCCGAGGCCCTGCGCTGGGGCGCGGAGGTCTACCACACCCTCAAGTCCGTCCTGAAGACCAAGGGCCTGTCCACCGGTCTCGGCGACGAGGGCGGCTTCGCCCCGAACCTCGGCTCCAACCGCGAGGCGCTCGACCTCATCCTCGAGGCGATCAAGCAGGCCGGCTACGCCCCGGGCAAGGACATCGCGCTCGCGCTCGACGTCGCCGCGTCCGAGTTCTACAAGGACGGCAAGTACGAGTTCGAGGGCAAGTCCCGCTCGGCCGCCGAGATGACCGAGTACTACGCGGAGCTCGTCGCCGCGTACCCGCTCGTCTCCATCGAGGACCCGCTGTTCGAGGACGACTGGGACGGCTGGAAGACCATCACCGACAAGCTCGGCGCGAAGGTCCAGATCGTCGGCGACGACCTGTTCGTCACCAACCCGGAGCGTCTGGCCCGCGGCATCGAGGAGGGCTCCGCCAACGCCCTGCTGGTCAAGGTCAACCAGATCGGCTCGCTGACCGAGACGCTGGACGCCGTCGAGCTCGCCCAGCGCAACGGCTTCAAGTGCATGATGTCCCACCGCTCGGGCGAGACCGAGGACGTCACCATCGCCGACCTCGCCGTCGCCGTGAACTGCGGTCAGATCAAGACCGGCGCCCCGGCCCGCTCGGACCGCGTCGCCAAGTACAACCAGCTGCTGCGCATCGAGGAGATCCTCGACGACGCCGCGGTGTACGCGGGCCGCTCGGCGTTCCCCCGCTTCAAGGGCTGATCGGGCTCACTGCCCCAAGCCTCCGTACGTCCCCGGTCGCGGTCCCGTACCGTGTCCGGGGACGTACGCGCGTAATAGGGGAGGCGAGACGATGGCACGCAGCGGGGACCAGGACCGGTTCTCCACGGCGACCAGGCTGCGGCTGCTCGGAGAGCAGACCGCGGCCCGCGTCTACCGGTCCCAGAGCCGCAGGCAGGCCCGCCGGTCCCGGCTGACCGGCCGCGCGGCCTTCCTCGCGCTCATCGTCTGCTCGATGGTCGTCGCGCTCGCGTATCCGATGCGCCAGTACGTCTCCCAGCGCGCCGACATGGCCGACCAGGAGCGCAGGATGGCCGAGGCGCGGGAGCGGGTCGAGGAGCTGCGCGACGAGAAGGCGCGGCTCCAGGACGACCGGTACATCCAGCGGCTGGCCCGTGAGCACCTGCACTACGTGCTCCCGGGGGAGACCGGCTACACGGTGATCGACCCCGAGGCCGCCGAGCAGCGCCGTACCGACGAAGGGGCGGCGGACCGCCCCTGGTACTCCAACGTCTGGGACGGCGTGGACCGCGCCGACCGCGGCCAGGCCCAGCAGCGGTAGCCGCACCGAGACGACCACCACCCCCAGTACCGCAAGACCACCACCGCAGAACCGCACCGCAGAACCGCAGAACCGCAGAAGCGAACAGGCAGGCATGGAAACCCCTCCTCCCACCACCGAACACACCGAGCCGACCGACGCGGACATCGCCGCGTTCAAGGACCAGCTCGGCCGCCCGCCGCGCGGTCTGCGGGCCATCGCGCACCGCTGCCCCTGCGGCCAGCCGAGCGTCGTCGAGACCGCGCCGAGGCTGCCCGACGGCACGCCGTTCCCGACGCTCTACTACCTGACCTGCCCGCGCGCCGCCTCCGCGATCGGCACGCTGGAGGCCAACGGCGTGATGAAGGAGATGCAGGCCCGGCTGGCCGAGGACCCCGAGCTGGCCTCCGCCTACCGCGCCGCGCACGAGGACTACATCGCCCGCCGCGACGCGGTCGAGGTGCTCGCGGGCTTCCCGAGCGCGGGCGGCATGCCGGACCGGGTGAAGTGCCTGCACGTGCTGGTCGCCCACTCGCTGGCCGCCGGCCCCGGGGTCAATCCGCTGGGCGACGAGGCGATCGAGATGCTGCCGCAGTGGTGGGCGAAGGGGCCGTGCGTGTCCCCGTGCACGGACGAGGGCTGATCCCCTCTCTCCCCTACTCCGCGCGACGCGCCCCCGCCGCCGGTTCCACGACTCTCAGGAGAACCCCATGACCCGGGTCGCCGCCATCGACTGCGGTACCAACTCCATCCGTCTGCTGGTCGCCGACGCCGACCCCGCCACCGGCGAGCTCGTCGATCTCGACCGCCGTATGACCATCGTCCGCCTGGGCCAGGGCGTCGACCGCACGGGCCGGCTGGCGCCCGAGGCGCTGGAGCGGACCTTCGCGGCCTGCCGCGAGTACGCCGCCGTCATCGCGGAGCACGGCGCGCAGAAGATCCGCTTCGTGGCGACCTCCGCCTCGCGCGACGCCTCCAACCGGGACGACTTCGTCCGCGGAGTGGTCGACATCCTGGGCGTGGAGCCCGAGGTGATCAGCGGGGACCAGGAGGCGGAGTTCTCCTTCATGGGGGCCACCAAGGAGCTGCCGGGCCATGAGGAGCGGCTGGTCGTGGACATCGGCGGCGGCTCGACGGAGTTCGTCGTCGGGCACGAGCACGTCGAGGCGGCGCGGTCCGTGGACATCGGCTGCGTACGGCTGACCGAGCGCCACATCCGGCACGATCCGCCGACGCCCGCAGAGGTCGCCGCGGTCCGCGCGGACATCGAGGCGGCCCTCGACCTGGCGGAGCAGACCGTGCCGATCCGGGAGGCGCGGACGCTGGTCGGCCTGGCCGGCTCGGTGACGACGGTGGCGGCCATCGCGCTGGGCCTCGACGCGTACGACTCGACGCGCATCCACCACGCGCGGATCTCCCACGACACGGTCAGGGAGGTCAGCGACGCGCTGCTGCGCGAGGACCACGAGCAGCGGGCGAAGCACGGCGCGATGCATCCGGGGCGGGTGGACGTGATCGCCGCGGGCGCTCTGGTACTGCTCTCGATCATGGAGCGGATCGGGGTCCCGGAGGTCGTCGTGAGCGAGCACGACATCCTCGACGGGATCGCCTGGTCGGTGGCGTAGAGCCGTTCCCGGGCCCTTACGGGGCCCTTACGCGGCCGTTCTCCGACCCTCCCTGAAAGAAGTTCGTGAAGTTCTTCACAAGGAAAAGCCCCCTGATGAGGGCCGTGGAGGGCCGAAAGCGCCCCGCAGGGGGCCCGTTAGGGGCGGGGAGGCGCATTCCGGTTGGTTCGGGGTGCGTTACGGGGGTGTGGCGCGGGAGGCCGGTTCGGGCCGGGGCGGCCCCTTAGGGGCCAGCTCACGAGGGGCGAACAACGTTTGCCGTTACACCGTGGTTCCCCTTCGCCGCCATGACCTCGGTCACGTGGGCCGCGCAGTGTAGCAGAGGAGGGTCCAGACCTTGTGAAGGGGCTCACGAGCGCCCCCTCTGAGGGGGGTGGATACTCGATGGCATGAGCACCACGGAGCGTCCCAGGATCCTCGTAGTAGGCGGTGGGTACGTAGGCCTGTACGCAGCTCGACGCATCCAGAAGAAGATGCGCTACGGCGAGGCGACCGTCACGGTCGTCGACCCGCGCTCGTACATGACGTACCAGCCCTTCCTCCCCGAAGCTGCTGCCGGCAGCATCTCGCCTCGGCATGTCGTCGTCCCGCTGCGACGCGTGCTGCCCAAGGCCGAGGTCCTCACCGGCCGCGTCACGACCATCGACCAGGACCGCAAGGTCGCCACGATCTCGCCGCTGGTCGGCGAGGCGTACGAGCTGCCCTTCGACTACCTGGTCGTCGCGCTCGGCGCGATCTCCCGTACCTTCCCGATCCCCGGCCTCGCCGAGCAGGGCATCGGCATGAAGGGCATCGAGGAGGCCATCGGCCTGCGCAACCACGTCCTGGAGCAGCTGGACAAGGCTGACTCGACGACCGACGAGGACGTCCGCCGCAAGGCGCTGACCTTCGTCTTCGTGGGCGGCGGCTTCGCCGGCGCGGAGACCATAGGCGAGGTCGAGGACCTGGCGCGGGACGCCGCGAAGTACTACTCCAGCGTGAAGCGCGAGGACATGCGCTTCATCCTGGTCGACGCCGCGGACAAGATCCTCCCCGAGGTCGGCCCGAAGCTCGGCCAGTACGGCAAGGAGCACCTGGAGGGCCGCGGGGTCGAGGTCTACCTCTCGACGTCGATGGACTCCTGCGTGGACGGCCATGTCGTGCTGAAGAACGGCCTCGAGGTCGACTCCAACACCATCGTGTGGACCGCGGGCGTCAAGCCGAACCCGGCGCTGGCCCGCTACGGCCTGCCGCTCGGCCCGCGCGGCCACGTGGACTGCGCGACCACGCTGCAGGTGCAGGGCACCGACTGCATCTGGGCCGCGGGCGACAACGCCCAGGTTCCGGACCTCGCGGCCCGCAAGGCCGGCGTCGAGAACGCCTGGTGCCCGCCGAACGCCCAGCACGCGCTGCGCCAGGCGAAGGTCCTCGGAGACAACGTGATCTCCGGTATGCGGGGCTTCCCGCAGAAGGACTACAGCCACGCCAACAAGGGTGCGGTGGCCGGTCTCGGCCTGCACAAGGGCGTCGCGATGATCGTCATGGGCAAGATGAAGATCAAGCTGCGCGGCCGCCTGGCGTGGTACATGCACCGTGGCTACCACGGCATGGCGATGCCGACCTGGAACCGCAAGATCCGCGTCTTCGCGGACTGGACGCTGGCGGTCTTCCTCAAGCGCGAGGTGGTCTCGCTCGGCGCCATGGAGACGCCGCGCGAGGAGTTCTACGAGGCTGCCAAGCCCACCCCCGCGCCGGCCCCGGCGGCGGCTTCCGCCAAGCCCGAGGCCGAGAAGGCGAAGGCTTCCTAGCCCGGCTCTACCCCGAAGGGGCCGCCCGCCATCCGTGGTGCGGGCGGCCCCTTCGGCGTACTCGGGGCCCCTGAGAGCTGCTCAGGGGCCCTTCGGCGTGTTCAGGCGCCTCCCGGGTTCCTTCCGTGGGCCTTCGGCTGTCTTTCCCCTGTCTTTCCAGGGCGCCGTGCCCCGAATGCGCGATGCCGGGAAGCACGCACAGTGGTCGGAATGTTCACTGAGAGGCATCCCCCACGCCCGTGCGGCGCGTGGCGGGGAGACGAACTGGGAAACACCGTCACGGAGGTGTGCGCCATGGCCGATGCCGCGTTGCGGCTGTCCTCTCTCGCCGAGGAGCTGCTGGGGGGTCCGCTCCCGGTCCGGATCCGGGCCTGGGACGGCAGCGAGCACGGACCCCCGGACGCTCCCACTCTCGTCGTCAGGAACCGGCGCGCTGTGCGGCGGCTGCTGTGGAAGCCCGGCGAGCTCGGGCTCGTCCGGGGCTGGGTGGCCGGGGAGATCGACGTCGAGGGGGATCTGTACCACGCCCTCGATCTGCTCGCCGGCGTCGTCTGGGAGCGCCCCGACGCGGCGCCCGTCCACGCCGTCCGCGACCCGCGGCTGCGCGCCGCCGCCCGCGCGCTGATCAAGATCGGAGGCGCGCTGCCGCCGCCCCCGCCGCCCGCCGAGGAGGCGCGCCGCCGCCGCGGCTCGTTGCACAGCAAGAACCGCGACAGACAGGCGATCAGCCACCACTACGACGTCGGCAACGACTTCTACGAGCTCGTCCTCGGCCCGTCCATGGTCTACTCCTGCGCCTACTGGGAGGACGCCGGAACCCTCGAGGACGCCCAGCGCGACAAGCTCGACCTCGTCTGCCGCAAGCTCGGGCTCACGGAGGGCGTCCGGCTCCTGGACGTCGGCTGCGGCTGGGGCTCGATGGCCATCCACGCCGCCCGCGAGTACGGCGCGCAGGTCACCGGAGTGACCCTCTCGCGGGAGCAGGCCGCCTACGCCCGCAAGCGCATCGCGGAGGAGGGCCTCACCGACCGGATCGAGATCCGCGTTCAGGACTACCGCGATGTCAGGGACGGCCCGTACGACGCGATCTCCTCCATCGGCATGGCCGAACACGTCGGCGCGGTCCGCTACCGCGAGTACGCCGACCAGCTCTTCGCCCTGCTGAGACCCGGCGGCCGGCTGCTCAACCACCAGATCGCCCGCCGTCCCGAGCAGGACGAGTCGTCGTACCGCGTCGACGAGTTCATCGACCGGTACGTCTTCCCCGACGGCGAGCTCTCCCCGCTCGGCCCGACCGTCGCGACGCTCGAGGACGCCGGGTTCGAGGTCCGCGACGTCGAGGCGATTCGCGAGCACTACGCCCTCACCCTGCGCCGCTGGGTCGCCAGCCTGGAGAGGCACTGGCCGCAGGCCATCCGGCTGACCACGCCCGGCCGGGCCCGCGTCTGGCGGCTCTACATGGCCGCCTCGGCGGTCTCCTTCGAGCGCAACCGCATCGGCGTCAACCAGGTCCTCGCGGTCAGGACTCCGCACAGCGGTCGCTCCGGGATGCCTCTGCGGGCGCGCACCTGGAACTGATCCGCAGGGGCAGGGGCCGGTCGGGACGGACGCCGGAGCGGGCCCGGATGCTTGCCGAGGCCGGGCGGGATGCACGCCGGAGCCGGCCCGGACGGACGCCGATGCCAGCCCGGACGCACAGCCGGAGCCGGCCCGGACAGACGCCGGAATCGAAACAGATCCGCCCGCCGCAGCCGATCCGTACGCACGAAGGGCCCCGCTCTCGCGGGGCCCTTCGTCGTCGTCGCGCCGCTCTCGCAGCCTCTCGCTACTCCGTCTTGATCGCCGTCAGCATGTTCAGCCGCGCGGCGCTCCGCGCCGGCCACATGGCGGCCAGCACGCCGACCACTCCGGCCAGCAGCAGGAAGAGGCCGATCCGCTCCCACGGCACCACCAGGGCGTAGCCGGGGATGTCCGTCTTGATCGTCTCGCCCACGGCCCAGGCCAGGAACGAGCCGAGGAGCACGCCGATCACCGCGCCGAAGAGCGAGATCACCACCGCCTCCAGGCGGATCATGCGCTTGACCTTGCGGCGGTCGAGGCCGATCGCCCGCAGCATGCCGATCTCCTGCTGGCGCTCGAAGACCGACATCGCCAGCGTGTTGACGACGCCGAGGACCGCGATGATCAGGGCCATCGCCAGGAGGCCGTACATGATGTTCAGCAGTGTGTTGATCATGCCGCCGAATATGTTGCGGATGTCCTGCTGGTCCATGACGCTGATCGCCGGGTTGTCGCCCAGCGCGTCCACCAGCGCCTGCTCGCTCGCCGAGCTCGCGCCGCCGTCCATCGTGACCCAGACCTCGGCGATGTACGGCTTGGGCTCGAAGGGGGCGACGAGGTCGGTCGAGACCAGCACCTGCTCGAGGAACTCGTTCGTCTCGTAGACCGCGCCGACCGTCAGCTTCTTGGTCTCGGACTTGCCGCCCTTCTCGGCGAAGTCGCCGAGCTTGACCGGCACCGAGTCCCCGGCCTTCCAGCCCTTCTTCTTCGCCAGCTTCTCCTCGACCGCGATCTGGCCCTTGCCGAGCGTCGCCATCGAGCCGGAGACCGCCTTGAGGGTGAAGACCCGCTCCGCGTCGCCGGGGGTCACGGCCGAGACCGGCAGCCCCACGTCCCCGACCTCCAGCCAGGACCTCTGCTGCGGGGAGACCGCGTCGACGCCCTTCGCCTTCTGGAGCGCGGTCAGCGCCGAGGCGTCGAGCCCGCCGCCGCTGGCCATCGTGACCATGTAGTCGGCCTTGACGTTGTCCGTCGTCATCTTGTCCACGGCCGCGCCCAGCGTGACGCCGAGCATGGTGAGCCCGGTGACCAGGGTGAGGCCGATCGCCAGCGCGGAGGCGGTCGCGCCGGTGCGGCGCGGGTTGCGGACCGCGTTCTGGCCGGCCAGCTTGCCGGCGACGCCGAAGACGCGGTGCAGCAGCGGACGGGCCAGCGCGATGACCGGGCGGGACAGCAGCGGGATCAGGACGATGATGCCGATCAGCGCGAAGAAGGCGCCGATCCCGATGATGGTCCGGCCCGTCTTCTCGCCCATCGACGCGCCGGCGACGATCGCGACCGCGCCGGCCAGCGTGATCACGCCGCCGATGGTGTTGCGGACGATCAGCGACTTGGTGGTCGCCACCGCGTGCACGCTGCTCATCGCCGCCACCGGCGGGATCTTCGCGGCCCGGCGGGCCGGCAGCCACGCGGCGAACACGGTGATCAGCACGCCGACGACGAAGGCGAGGATGACGGCGGTGGGCGAGATGATCAGCTCTCCGGCCGGGACCTTCGCGCCGAACGAGGTCATCGCGGCCCGCAGGCCCGTCGCCAGCCCCAGGCCCAGCGCGAAGCCGACCACGGACGCGACCGCGCCGACGACCGCCGCCTCGAGGATCACCGAGCGCTTGACCTGCCGGCGCGAGGCGCCGACGGCGCGCATCAGCGCCAGCTCCCTGGTGCGCTGGGCGACCAGCATGGTGAAGGTGTTGGCGATCAGGAAGACGCCGACGAACAGGGCGATGGCCGCGAAGACCAGCAGAACCGTGTTGAGGCTGGTCAGGCCCTCCTCGATTTCCCTGGCCTGGTCGTCGGCGAGCTGCTTGCCGGTCTGCGCGGTGGCGTCCTTGGGCAGCAGCGGCTCGACCGCGTCCAGGATCTTCTGCTCGGAGGCGCCGGGCGCCGCGGCGATCGTGACGTCCTTGAAGTAGCCGGGCTGCAGGTACTGCTTCTGCGCCACGGCGGTGTCGAACAGCACCAGGCTGCCGCCCGCGTTGACCGCGCCGTCCTCGGTGGTGAAGACGCCGGAGAGGGCGAACTCCTTCACCGGCCCGTTGGTCGCGACGCGCACGGTGTCGCCGACCTCGTACCCGCCCTTGTCCGCGGAGTCCTTGTCCAGAGCGATCTGGGAGTCCTGCACCGGGCCCGAGCCGTCGGTGAAGGTGTACGCGGGGTCCTTGCCGTCCTTGCCGGGGGAGAAGTTCGCGCCGGTGTTGGTCCAGCCGTTGCCGATCAGCTTGCCGTCCTTGTCGGCGACGCCGGCGAAGCCGGAGACCCGCCCGGTGGCGGAGGCGACGCCGTCCAGGCCCCGGATCTTGTCCAGGGTCTTGGCGTCGACGCCGGCGTCCTTGCCGTCTCGCTGGTCGGCGTAGGTGGTGACGGCGACCGCGACGTCGTCGTAGCTCTTGGCCGACTGCTTGCGGTAGGCGTTGCCGAGGGTGTCGGTGAAGACCAGGGTGCCGGAGACGAAGGCCACGCCGAGCATCACGGCGAGCACGGTCATCAGCAGCCTGGCTTTGTGCGCGAGCACATTGCGCAGGGCGGTACGGAACATGTCTGTGTCAGTCCTGTGTGAGAGCCGGAGGAAGAGGGCTGCGGTCGGTCAGCTGGTCCGGCCCTTGGCGTCGAACTCCTTCATGCGGTCGAGGACGCCGTCGGCGGTGGGGCTGAGCATCTCGTCGACGATCCGGCCGTCCGCCAGGAAGATCACCCGGTCCGCGTAGGAGGCGGCCACCGGGTCGTGTGTGACCATCACCACGGTCTGCCCCAGCTCGCGCACGGAGTTGCGCAGGAAGCCCAGCACCTCGGCGCCCGAGCGCGAGTCCAGGTTTCCGGTCGGCTCGTCGCCGAAGATGATGTCCGGCTGGGAGGCGAGGGCACGGGCGACGGCGACGCGCTGCTGCTGGCCGCCGGAGAGCTCGGTGGGGCGGTGGCTGAGCCGGTCCTTGAGGCCCACCATGTCGATGACCTTCTGCATCCACTGCTGGTCCGGCTTACGGCCCGCGATGTCCATCGGCAGCGTGATGTTCTCCTTCGCGCTCAGCGTCGGAAGGAGGTTGAACGCCTGGAAGATGAAGCCGATCTTGTCGCGGCGCAGCTGCGTCAGCTGCTTGTCCTTGAGCGAGCCGAGCTCGGTCTCGCCGATGCGCACGGAGCCGGAGCTGAAGGTGTCGAGGCCGGCCACACAGTGCATCAGCGTGGACTTGCCGGAGCCCGAGGGGCCCATGATCGCGGTGAACTCCGCCTGCCGGAAGTCGACGGTGACCCGGTCCAGCGCGACCACCTGGGTCTCGCCCTGGCCGTACACCTTGGACAGTTCCGTTGCGCGGGCTGCCACGGCGGTGGCGCGGTGAGCGAGGGGCGTGGTGGTCACGGGGGGTACTCCTGTCGCGGTATCTGCGGGGACCACTCCATCGTGTCCGCCGGACGGCCGCAGATCGTCAGTCCCGGTGCCCGTTGTCGGCGCCCTCTTGGGTCGGACCAGAAGGCACGTTCCTCCTCCTTTGGTATGACGGCGCCCCTGAGACCGGCCCCGCCGCGGAACGCGGACGGGCGGCGCGGAGGGAGCGGCGCGAGGGCGTCGACTTTCCGTCAATCCCATGGGCGCAGGGTGATGGTCAGGGGGCGTGCGCGGGCGGTACGAAACCGCTCTTACCTGCACTGACGCACCCTCAGACGTCAATAAAATAAGACAACATCGGGCCAAGGCGCCGCTGTACGGGGGATCTACCCGGATAGGCTCAGGTGCCGACGCAGGGCCGCGCGCCACGCCCGGATGGTGGAATGCAGACACGGCGAGCTTAAACCTCGCTGGCCTTCGGGCCGTGCCGGTTCAAGTCCGGCTCCGGGCACACTGTGCGCCCTGCTGGAGCCGGCACCCGGGCTCCGGCAGGCCGAGCTCGAAACCGGCGCCAGGCCGGTGTCCGCCCGAGACCGACGGGCGAGAGGCCCACGAGGCCCCGCCCGGATCCGGGGGGAGACGGTCCCCCCGTCCACGGGAATGGTCCCGCGGAACCGACGGTTCCGCCGCCCGCGGTCGGGTCACGATCCTGGAAAGATCCTCCCCGAGCACTAGGGTGTTCTCTTTGCTCCCGCATTACTCTTGACGCAAGGCCGCGCAGGGTGGCCATGGAGGAGTGAGATGAGGAGCAGCAACCCGGTCTTCTCGCGACGGGGGTTCAGCCGCGACAACGGCTACGCGGGATTCAACGCGCAGCAGCCGCAGGCCGGGGGCCCCGCCGTAGGAACCAACCCCTACGCACAGGGCGCGGGCAACCCGTACGCCACCAACCCCTACGCCCCGGCCGACACCCAGCTGGGCGGTCCGCAGGCGCCGGCCCGCGGCAATGTGATGACGATCGACGACGTCGTGGCGCGCACCGCCATGACGCTCGGCACGGTCTTCGTCACCGCCGCGCTCGCGTGGTTCCTGCTGCCCGTCGACGAGGCGAACCTCGGCAAGTCGTACGGCATCGCGATCGGCGCCGGCCTGGTGGCCTTCGTCTTCGCGATCATCCAGTCCTTCAAGCGCAAGGCGTCGCCCGCGCTGATCCTGGCGTACGCCGCGTTCGAGGGCGTCTTCCTCGGCGTCATCTCCAGCGCGGTCTCCACGTACGTCTCGGCCGGCGCCGTCCCGCAGGCCGTGCTCGGCACCATGTCGGTCTTCGCCGGCGTGCTGATCGCGTACAAGATGCGCTGGATCCGCGTCACCCGCCGCTTCTACGGCTTCGTGATGGCCGCGGCCATGGGCTTCGTCCTGCTGATGATGGTGAACCTGCTGTTCTCCGTCTTCGGCGGCGGCGACGGCCTCGGCTTCCGCAGCGGCGGTCTGGGCATTCTGTTCGGCGTCATCGGCATCATCCTCGGCGCGTGCTTCCTGGCCCTGGACTTCAAGCAGGTCGAGGACGGCATCGCGTACGGCGCTCCGCGCGAGGAGTCGTGGCTGGCGGCCTTCGGCCTCACCATGACGCTGGTGTGGATCTACATGGAGTTCCTGCGCCTGATCTCGATCTTGCAGGGGAACGACTGACGACTCTGGCGTCTCGGCTGACGGCCGGCTGCAAGTCGGCCGCCAGCCGCTCTCTATGAGTCACCAGGTCATGCGAAGGGCCCGCAGGCGCTGTCTGCGGGCCCTTCGGCATGGTGGTGCACGTCCTAAAGCAGTTTGCGAGCTGCGCGCCTCAGGTCGTACTCGTGAATGATCGCTTTGGCGTGTCCGTATGCGAGATTGTGTTCGCTCCGGAGCCAGCTGACCTTTTCCTCGAAGCGGAAAAGGGATGGGCCGTCATCGACCGTGCGAAGCCAGTCGGAGATTTCACGACCGGTGCAATGGGGGATTCGGGAGAGCAGATTTCGATGGGTCTCTTCGGAGAAGACTTGGGACATCGGCGCCTCCGGACGCGTTGCGCGTGTGCTCCTACCCGCCACCGTGCCTGAGCGTTCGCGTATTGGCAACAGTCAGGTGGCGGCGCGTAGGGTCGCGGCGTGCTGGATACGACTGATCTGACCGCCGAAGTGGACCGACTCGCCGACCGTCTGCGGTCCGCCCCGCAGAGCCGTCTGCAGCGTGGAGCGGCCGCCGCGGGCCTTGCTCTGGCCAGGGAGTTGGCGGTGCGGGCGCAGCGGGTCGAGAGCCCCGGGAGCGAGCCGCGGATCATGCCGGACGCGGGGGTGTTCGCAGTCGCGGACCAGCTGGCGGTCGCCGGCCATGATTTGGCCGAGGCACTGCGAACGGCCCCGACCGCTTCCGGGACGGAAGTGGCGGAGGCCGTGATCCTGGTACGGGATGCGGCGGGGCGGGCCGGGGTGTAGGGCGGGCCCGCGGGCCGGGTTCTGTGGGGCGGGGCGCTCCGGGCTCGGGCTCCAGGTATCGGCGCTGGGCTTGCGGCTCCGGGCTTTTGCGGGCGTACCGGCGGCCTGGGGAGCGTTGGAAGCGCTAGTGGGACGCGATCACGCGGTCCGCGAGGATGTAGACGCTCTCCTCGCCGCACGCGAAGGTCAGGGCGTACGCCCCCGAGACGCCGGAGCCGCCCAGCAGGACCGGAGTGTCGCCGACCCGAAGGGCCTCGGCGAGCCGCTCGGCGGTCTCCCGGTGGCCCGGGGTCATACAGAGCGTCGTGCCGTCGGCGAAGACGTACACGTCGAGCGTGCCGAGGGGGCCGGGGCGTACGTCGGCGAGCTCGGTACGCGTCTCGGCGAGCTCCTCGAGACGGGCCACGGTGCGCTCGTGGTCGGTGACCACGGGGGTCTGGACGGGGACGAAGTCCGGGTGCGAGGGGTGCCGGCGGCGGGCGGCGGCCAGCTCGGGGGAGTCCTCGGCGAACTCGGTCACCTCGGGAAGGTCGGCCAGGTCGTCCAGGGCCTCGGCGGCCTCCAGGTCCATGGCCTCCAGACCGACGAGATCGGCCTGGCGCGGAACGTAGAACGGGAGCTCCTCGCCCGGAGCGGCGAGACCGCCGAGCAGGGAGGGGGCGTCCGCCGCGTCACGGCTCTCCTGGGCGGCCCAGAAGGCGCGCGCCTCGGCCAGCTCCCGCTCCCGCTCCTCGGCGAGCGCCTCGGCGACCGCGGCGCGTATCTCGGCGGCGGGGCTGGTGCGGCTCTGGGCCGGAACGGTGGGGGTGCGGCCGGTGCTGTGGGCGACGGCGAGCTCGGCGCGCAGGGCGCCGACCTGCTTGCGCAGTCCGTGTACGGCATGCAGGGCGGCAGCACCCACGGCCGTCGCGGCGGCCGTGGTGAGCAGCAGGGCAAGAGACATGGCGCTCACTGACGTACTCCCGGTTTCATCGATCCCCCGACTTCCTACATCAGCTTGGCGTGAGCCCGCTCCTCCTGTCAGTGCATTACGTCACGAATTGGACAGGTCTTTGGGCTTGGGGTTTAGCGTAGGTTCGGCTCTGACCTGGGGAAATGGCTCTCCCCCAGGAGATAGGTCACATCCTGGGGGAGATTCGGTCACGGCCGGGACGCGAGAGGCCCCTGGGGACGTCCGCGGAAGGGCCGGCGGAGCGCCGGCTCAGCCGCTGAGGCTGAGCTGCGCCACGGCTTAGCTCAGCCGCTCGGTCTGTCTGGTCGCGCTGAGCTGCGCCACCGCTTCCGGCAGGTCCCGCCCTCGTGCCTCGGGCGGCCCCTACCGTCCGCTACGGCTTAGCTCAGCCGCTCGATGACCATGGCCATGCCCTGGCCGCCGCCCACGCACATCGTCTCCAGGCCGAACTGCTTGTCGTGGAACTGGAGGCCGTTGATCAGCGTGCCGGTGATGCGGGCGCCGGTCATGCCGAAGGGGTGGCCGACGGCGATGGCGCCGCCGTTGACGTTCAGCTTGTCGAGGTCGACGCCCAGGTCGCGGTACGACGGGATGACCTGCGCGGCGAAGGCTTCGTTGATCTCGACCAGGTCGATGTCGCCGATGCCCAGCCCGGCGCGGGACAGAGCCTGCTTGGACGCCTCGACGGGGCCGTAGCCCATGATCTCCGGGGAGAGGCCGGAGACGCCGGTGGAGACGATCCGGGCGAGCGGCGTCAGACCGAGCTGGCGGGCCTTGGTGTCGGACATGATCACGAGGGCCGCGGCGCCGTCGTTGAGCGGGCAGCAGTTGCCGGCGGTGACCAGGCCGTCGGGGCGGAAGACGGGCTTGAGGCCCTGCACGCCCTCCAGGGTGACGCCGGCGCGGGGGCCGTCGTCCTTGGAGACCACGGTGCCGTCGGGGAGCGTCACAGGGGTGATCTCGCGCTCCCAGAAGCCGTTCTTGATGGCTTCCTCGGCGAGGTTCTGGGACCGGACGCCGAACTCGTCCATGTCCGCGCGGGTGACGCCCTTGAGGCGGGCCAGGTTCTCGGCGGTCTGGCCCATCGAGATGTACGCGTCGGGGATGAGGCCGTCCTCGCGCGGGTCGTGCCAGGACGCGCCCTCGGACTGCGCGACGGCGGCGGTACGGGCCTCGGCGTCGGCGAAGAGGGGGTTGTGGGTGTCGGGGAGGCCGTCGCTCGATCCCTTGACGGAGCGGGAGACCGTCTCGACGCCGGCGGAGATGAAGACGTCGCCCTCGCCGGCCTTGATGGCGTGGAGCGCCATGCGGGAGGTCTGCAGCGAGGAGGAGCAGTAACGGGTGATCGTGCAGCCGGGGAGGTGGTCCATCCCCATCTGCACGGCGACGATGCGGCCGAGGTTGTGGCCCTGCTCGCCGCCGGGCAGACCGCAGCCGAGCATCAGGTCGTCGATGTCCCTCGGGTCCAGCTCGGGGACCTTGGCGAGCGCGGCCTGAATGATCGTCGCGGTCAGGTCGTCGGGGCGCAGCTCCTTCAGGGAGCCCTTGAAGGCCCGGCCGATGGGGGAGCGGGCGGCAGAGACGATCACGGCTTCGGGCATCACAGCTCCATGAAGGGGAGATGGTCAGGACTGTCTGGGAAGTTACCCGGCCGTATCGCTTTGGTCACCGGGCGGGCTGTGTGATGCGGGACTCTTTTCTAAGCGCTCGCTCAGGGGGCGCGGGTTCGATCTCCCCCACCCCGCCCCTTCCCGAAACCCTGACGGGACGGGGCGGCTGAGCCTGCGGCTCGACGGTCTGTGGCGTGGGGCTTCGCCCCGCCGATCCCAGTGTCGCCCCGGCGCGGCGCGTGACGAGCCTGCGGCTCGGCGTACCGCAGGCGCGCGTGGTGCCTGCGGCGGACGGCCGCCGCCGCCACGCTGCTTCCGCAGAAGCGTCGTGGGCTGCGCCGGCGGCCCCCGCGGCCGGGACGCATCCGCGATGCGGGCGTTCTCGCAGCGCTCCACCACCGGACGGTGGCTGCCCTGGGAGCTCCGAGCGGCGCACCCGCAGCGCCGCCGCCGGCCGCTGAGGCGGTAGACGGCTCCTTGGCCAGTCGGCGCCGTCCGCGGACCCTCGCGGCCGCAGAGCCGCAGAGCCGCAGACTCCCGCCCCGTCCTACGTCCGCCGCGCCTCGCGCGTCGGCGTCTCCGGAGAGGTGGGCTCCGGGTGGGGTGGGGGTGGGAGGCGACGGCGGCGGCGGTGCTTCAGGAGGGCCCAGGGGGCGCGGGCGCCCGTGACCTCCGTGCCCGCCTCCGAGGCCGCCGTCGCCGCCGCGCGGGCCACCGGGAGCATGTCCTCGTGGCGGTCCGCGTCCAGGCGGTCCGATTCAGGCCAGAGGCCCAGCACCGCGCAGAGCGTCGGGAGCACCGCCATCGCCGCCGTCGCGTAGCCCTCCGCCGACGGGTGGTAGTTGTCCGCGCCGAACATCTCCCGCGGGTTCGCCGCGAACTCCGGGCCCAGCATGTCGCCCAGCGAGACCGTGCGGCCCCCCTGCTCCACCACCACGATCGTCTGCGCCGCCGCCAGCTGCCGCGACACCCGCCGCGCCAGCCAGCGCAGCGGCTGGTACACCGGCTCGATCGTGCCCAGATCCGGGCAGGTGCCGACGACCACCTCCGCTCCCGCCGTACGGAGCCTGCGCACCGCGGAGGAGAGATACCGGACGGACTGCGTGGGCGGCATCCGATGCGTGACGTCGTTCGCGCCGATCATGATCACGCAGACGTCCGGAGTCCGGGTCCGGTCCGCCAGCAGCAGCGTGACCTGGCGTTCCAGGTCGTCCGACATCGCACCCGGAAGGGCGATGTTGCGCACCTCCACCGGCCGCTCCGCCACCGCCGCCAGCCCGGACGCGAGCAGCGCCCCCGGCGTCTGCCCGGCCCTGCGCACCCCCTGGCCCGCGGCCGTCGAGTCCCCGAGCACGGCCAGATAGAGCGGATCCGTGCGTCCGAAGGCCAGCCCGTACAGCCCGTCGCCGCGCGGCGGGACCGGGGCCGTGCCGCCGCCCACCGTGCGCTTGGCCAGCTGGACCTCCGCCAGCACGACCCCTACGGCCGCCGCTCCGAGCAGGCCGATGCCTCCGCCGCCGTACGCGGCGCCCGCCGCGATGCGCCGTGCCACCCTCGCCCTCGACAACACAGTCCGGGCCACCTCCTTCGGTCATCAGCTAACTGCCCCGTAGCGACCGTCACCCAATCCCGCGTTCCTCCGCATACGCTGGCAGCACCATTACGGAGACCCCGGAGAACATTGTGCGCATCCACGACTCGATGATCAGTCTCGTCGGCAATACCCCGCTGGTGAAGCTGAACAGCGTGACCGCTGGCATTCAGGCGACCGTCCTGGCCAAGGTCGAGTACTTCAACCCCGGCGGGTCCGTCAAGGACCGCATCGCCCTGCGCATGATCGAGGCGGCCGAGCAGAGCGGCGCGCTCCAGCCCGGCGGCACGATCGTCGAGCCGACCAGCGGCAACACCGGCGTCGGGCTCGCCATCGTGGCCCAGCAGAAGGGCTACAAGTGCATCTTCGTCTGCCCTGACAAGGTGTCCACGGACAAGATCAACGTGCTGCGCGCGTACGGCGCCGAGGTCGTCGTCTGCCCCACGGCGGTCGACCCCGAGCACCCCGACTCGTACTACAACGTCTCGGACCGCCTGGTGCGCGAGACGCCGGGTGCCTGGAAGCCCGACCAGTACTCCAACGCGAACAACCCCCGGTCGCACTACGAGACCACCGGTCCCGAGCTGTGGGACCAGACCGACGGGCGCATCACCCACTTCGTCGCCGGCGTCGGCACCGGCGGCACCATCTCCGGCACCGGCCGCTACCTCAAGGAGGTCAGCGAGGGCCGGGTCAAGATCGTCGGCGCGGACCCCGAGGGCTCCGTCTACTCGGGCGGCTCCGGGCGGCCGTACCTGGTCGAGGGCGTCGGCGAGGACTTCTGGCCGACGGCCTACGACGCGACCGTCACCGACGAGATCGTCGCCGTGTCCGACAAGGACTCCTTCCAGATGACCCGCCGCCTCGCCAAGGAGGAGGGCCTGCTCGTCGGCGGCTCCTGCGGCATGGCGGTCGTGGCGGCGCTGCGCGTGGCCGAGGGCCTGGGCCCGGACGACGTCGTCGTCGTGCTGCTCCCGGACAGCGGCCGCGGCTACCTCTCGAAGATCTTCAACGACGAGTGGATGGCGGACTACGGCTTCCTGGAGGGCGAGGGCCCGTCCGCGAACGTCGGCGACGTGCTGCGCCACAAGGAGGGCGGCGGCATCCCCAGCCTGGTGCACATGCACCCGGAGGAGACCGTCGGCGAGGCCATCGAGGTGCTGCGGGAGTACGGCGTCTCGCAGATGCCGATCGTCAAGCCGGGCGCCGGCCACCCGGACGTGATGGCCGCCGAGGTCATCGGCTCGGTCGTCGAGCGGGAGCTGCTGGACGCGCTGTACGCGCAGCGCGCCTCGCTGCACGACCCGCTGGAGAAGCACATGTCCGCGCCGCTGCCGCAGGTCGGCTCCGGCGAGCCGGTCGCCGACCTGATGAAGGTGCTCGGCGACGCGGACGCGGCGATCGTGCTGGTCGAGGGCAAGCCGACGGGCGTGGTCAGCCGTCAGGACCTGCTGTCGTTCCTCGCCAACGGCGGCAAGTAGCCCTGCTGCGCGGACGTTTCGCGAAATAGGTACGAGCGCGTCATGTCAGCGCAGCACCCGCTTAACACGCGTCCGGCACAGTGGAGTCGTCGGGGGGAGAACGAGCCCCCGGCGCCCAGTGCGGCGTCTAGGACCTCCGGAGCGGCTCCCGGACCTCTCAAGACGCCCTGGACGCGGAGACCGGCCCTGACCCGGGACCGTGTCCCTCGCGGGGACCGCCGTCGTCCCGCCCCCCGGCAACGGGGGTGCGGCGGTCCCCGCCTCAACACTTCCGTCCGAGTCTCTCAGGCTCTCGCGGCCGACCAACTGGCCAGCAGAGACAGGCGCTCCGCCGTCTCCGAGCCCGGCTGGGGCGTGTAGACCACCAGCAGCTGGTCCGGGTCGCCCGGCGGGCTCAGCGTCTCGTAAGGCAGCGTCAGCTCGCCGACGAGCGGGTGGGCGACGCGTTTGACCCCGTACGTCTTGTCCCTGACCTGGTGGTCCGCCCACAGCCGGCGGAAGTGCTCGCTCTTCATCGACAACTCGCCCACCAGCGAGGCGAGCCGGCCGTCGTCCGGGTGGCGGCCCGCGTCCAGGCGGAGGAAGGCGACCGTCTCCGCGGCCACCGCCGACCACTCGGGGTAGAGGTCCGCGGCCGCCGGGTCCAGGAAGACCTGGCGCAGGACGTTGCGCTCCTTCGGCGCCATTTGCGTGTAGCCGACGAGCGCGTCGCCCAGGGCGTTCCAGGCCAGCACGTCCAGGCGGCGGCCGAAGATGTAGGCCGGGGCGTTCTCGACGGTGTCGAGCAGCAACTGGAGCCCGGGGCGCACCTGTTGGCGCTCCGGCGCGGGCGTGCGCCGCTTCGGGCGGGCCACGTCGTGCAGATGCTCGCGCTCGGTCTCGTCCAGCCGCAGCACCCGCGCGACCGCGTCCAGCACCGAGTCCGACACGCTCGTCCCGCGCCCCTGCTCCAGCCGGATGTAGTAGTCGACGCTCACCCCGGCGAGCTGCGCGACCTCCTCGCGGCGCAGACCGGGCACCCGGCGCCGGCCGTGCGAGGGCAGGCCCACGTCGTCGGGCTGAATGCGGGCCCGCCGCGAGCGCAGGAAGTCTCCGAGATCGCCGTCCATGGGTTCGAGCCTAGGACAGTGCGCGCGCTTGAGCCTGGTACTGGCAGACCCAGGAAAACCGCAGCCCTGGGTGGGGGAGGCGAGCACGCGCAGGGTTGTCCCCGTCGGACCACGAGCCCAGGCCCCGGGCCCGGGCCGCCAGGCCGGGCCCCGCACGAGGCCCGGACCACGAGATGGGGAGTCAGCCATGACGTACAACGCCCTCGCAGGCCGTACCGCCGTCGTCACCGGCGCCGCCAGCGGCATCGGCGAGGCCACCGCCCTCCTGCTCGCCGCGAGCGGCGCCCGGGTCGCGCTGCTGGCCCGGCGGGCCGAGCGGCTTCAGGAACTGGCCGGGAAGATCGCCGCGGACGGCGGCCAGGCGCTCGCCGTCGTCGCCGACGTGACGGACGAGGAGTCCGTCGCCGCGGCCGCGGCGCGGGTGCACGAGGCGTACGGACCCGTCGACCTGGTCGTCAACAACGCCGGAGTGATGCTCGCGAACGCCGTCTCCGACGGCCGCCTCGACGAGTGGCAGCGCATGATCGACACGAATGTGACGGGCGCGATGCGGATCGTCCGCGCGTTCGTGCCCGATCTGCTGGCCGCGGCCGGGCAGGGCCGCACGGCCGACCTGGTCAACGTCTCCTCGATCGGCGCGCACCAGACCTTCCCGAACTACGCCGTGTACGGAGCGACCAAGGCGGCCCTGACCTATCTCTCGCAGTCCCTGCGCGGCGAGCTGGGCCCGCACGACGTACGCGTCGTCAACGTCGAGCCGGGCTTCACCGACACCGAGCTGCGCGGTCACATCGACAACACGGAGCTCAGCGAGGAGCTGGAGGGCTGGTTCGGCGCGATCGGCTCGCTGGCGTCGGAGGACGTCGCCGACGTGATCGGGTACGCGGTCAGCCGCGCCCGGCATGTGAACCTGCGCCAGGCGATCGTGCTGCCGACCCGCCAGTCCTAGCGCGGACGCGGCCCAGGCTGCGGTGCGGCTGGGCCGCGCAGGCTCTTGTCGGCCCCCGCTGGCCCTGGCTGGTCGCTAGTCCTCAGTCCTCCCAGTCGGACTTCTGCTCGCGCCGGGCGCGCACGAAGGGCCAGCCGTGCGCCGCGTGGACCGTGTTCACGCCGAGGATGCCGGCCCACGCGACGATCAGGCCCGGCAGCTCGGCGTTGGCCACGGCGACCGCCGACAGCGGGATGGCGAGGATCAGCGTGATGATCGCGAACCCGAAGCGCTCGCCGAAGTTGCTCTCGGCGGACGGCGCCGAGCGGGCACCGCGCGCGACGACCATCTGCTGCTCGGCGACCTGGCGGCGGACCCGGCGGTCGACAGTGGAGTCGAGGCGCTGCTCGACCTTCTCCAGGAACGATTCGACGAGCGCGGAATCGTACTCCTCGCCCAGCTCGCGGCGGGCGTGAAGGGTGGCGTCGAGCTCTTTCTTGAGCTCAGGGTCGCGGGCATCCATATCGGCAACCGTACGGGCGCGGGTCGGCCGCGTCAGTGGGGGTAGCCCCCCAGTCCGCCCTCGGGGCTCCGCCAGCTCGCGGACGCCGGCCGGCAGCGGCTCCTTGCTCGGCTGTATATGGTCATGCAGAGTTCTTGGTGACTGAATAGTTTGGTCGGTGACCTGGTCGGTGACCTGGTCGGAGTGGGCGGGGAGGGAGGTGCGTGCGTGTGACGCCGTCGTCTCCCGGCGTGGACCCGCCCGCCGGCGCCGTGCTCCTCGGCGGGCTGGGGGCGTACCGCGCGCTCGTCCCGCCCGGCCGCACGGTACTGTCCCGGGGCATCGAGGAGCGGGCCGGCGGCGGCGAACTCGTCGCCGCGGCAAGGGCGTTGCAGCGGTACGGGCGTCGGTCTGGCCCGGAGCACGCGGCGGGCCGCGCACTGATGACGGACCTGACGAGGGGGATGGCATGAGCGACAGCCCTGCCGCACGGCTGCAGCAGCTCTTCGAGGGCCATCGGCTCACCCCCACCCAGCGGCGCATCGCGCACAGCATGGTCCGCCGGGCGGGCGACGTCCCGTTCCTGTCCAGCGTGGAGCTCGCGGAGCTCGCCGGGGTCAGCCAGCCGTCCGTCACCCGCTTCGCCGTCGCCCTCGGCTTCGACGGCTACCCCGCGCTGCGCAAGCATCTGCGGGAGGTCGCGCCCGCGGAGAGCGGGGCGGCGGACAAGGGCGGGCTGAACGAGTACCAGCAGGCGGTCCAGGCCGAGATCGAGAACCTGCGCCATCTCGCGGAGCTCCTCGAGGACCCCGCCCCGGTCGAGCGCGCGGGCCGCCTCCTCGCGGCCTCGCGCCCGCTGCCGGTGCTGGGCCTGCGGGCCGCGTCCTCGCAGGCGCGGGGGTTCGCGTACTTCGCGGCCAAGGTCCACCCGGACGTACGCCTGCTCGACGAGGGCGGCACGATGCTCGCCGACCGCGTCGACGCGGCCCGGCGCGCGGGCGCGAGCGCGCTGCTCTGCTTCGCGCTGCCGCGCCATCCGAAGGAGGTCGTGGAGGCGCTGGAGTACGCGCGCTCGTCCGGCCTGACGGTCGTCACCGTCGCGGACTCCGCGTTCGCCCCGGTCGCCGGCCACAGCGACCTGCTGCTCCCGGCGGCGGTCGGCACGGGACTGGCCTTCGACACGGCCTGCGCGCCGATGCTGCTGGGACGGGTCCTGCTGGAGGCGATGTGCGACGCGCTTCCGGAGGCGCAGGCGCGCCTAGAGGAATTCGACGCACGAGCGGCGTCGCGCGGCCTGTTCGCGGACTAGCACGGCGAACGGGAGGGGCGGGGCGCGTCTGGCCGTGGGCGGGCTGTTGGCGGTACTGGGCGCGGCCGGCAGGTGGTGGTGCTTGGCACCGTTGCCGGCGTGGGCTGGGCGGTGGGGCTCTGGGCTGCGCCCGGGCTCCCGCTGCGCGAGGAGGGGACAGGTGCCTGCCCGTGGCGGCGCCTGAGCTCGGCGACGGCGGGCGGGACGGCGGGCGGGACGACGGGCGTGACGGCTGCGGGCCCGGAGGTCGTCCGGCGCTTGAGGACAGAGCCTTCTGCCTTCGGCCGGGGCGGCCCGCGCGCTCAGCCCGTCCGGCGCCGAACGCGGGCCCGAGCCCGGGGCCGACGCCGGGCCGCGAGCCCGGGTCTGGGGCCAAGCTGACCGCAACTGACGCGGCCGACCCGCAGCCGACGCGGCCGACCAAAGCCGCCCGTAGCCGGACAGCCGACGGCAGCAGGACGGCCGACTTCAGCCGGACTACCGCCCGCATCCGGACGGCCGACGGCGCCGCGCACCCTCTCGGGAGCGCGGCGCCGTCGGCCGTCCTGCTGGAGCTAACTGCCGGTCAGAGCTCCAGCTCGGCCTCGATCTGCCGCAGCTGGTGCCGGGCCATGGCGAGGTTCGCCCGGCCCTTGTCCAGTGCGAGGTAGAGGAAGAGCCCGCTCGTACCCCGGCCCTTGAGCAGGCGGATCAAGTGGTACTGCGTGCTGAGGGTGATCAGGATGTCCTCGATGCCGTCCTTCAGCCCCAGCTGCTCCATGGTGCGGACCTTGGCGCGCACCACGTCGGTGTTGCCCGCCGCCGCCACCGTCAGATCCAGCTCCTTGCCGCCGCCGACGGTGCCGAGGGCCATCCCGCTGGTGTAGTCGACGAGCGCGGCGCCGACCGCGCCGTCGATGATGGTGAGCGCTTCCTTGAGAGTTGACTCCGTGTTGGCCATGAGATGCGCACTTCCTTTCCGTCTGTTGGGTGTTCGTGCGGGTGTGGTGGTCATGGGTCAGGTGTTCTCCGGTCGTTCGAGGGCGTCGTCGACCAGTTCGCCGATGCGGGCGCCCGAGCGGCGAGCCTCGAGATGGAGCCGCCCCACGTTGATGCGTGGCTCGGCCAGAAGGGTGAGGACGGCCGAGGACCCCGCCGCGTAGCTCGCGACGTATCCCTGGTCGCCTCGGACCAGAAGCTCGCGGAAGCCGCCCTGCCCGGTCGCCTCGGTCAGCCGCAGGGCGACGCCGAGGGCGGCGGCGGTCAGCGCGGCGACGCCCTCCGCCTCCGCCGTGTCCGCCGCCAGCACCAGTCCGTCCGTGCTGGCGGCGAGCGCGCCGGTGAGCTGCGGCACGCGCGTGCGCAGCCGTTTGAGTTCGGCGAGCACATCGGCCTCGGCCGTCATGAGCTGTCTCCTCTCGGCGCGCAGCCTCATCGCGCGCCTCATGACGTTGCGCAACGGACCTGGCGTGCGGGCGGCGGTACGGCCGGCGGGGTGGACGGGGGTGTCGGGCAGGGCGTCACAGGGTTTCCTCCAAGGCGTCGCGGAGCCGGCGGAGCAGGGCGGAGTCCAGGACGGACGGGGGCTCGGCGACGTCGGTCTCGGCAGGGGCGTCGGTCACGGCCGGGACCGTGGGCTCGGCGGGCGTCTCGACGAGCCCCTCGGCGGCCAGCCTCCGTATCTCGAGCAGGGTGTTGAAGGCGGGCCGGCCGAGCGCGCGGGCGATGGCGGCCGGGGTGCGCACACCGTCGGCGAGGTCCAGCAGGGACCGCCGACGGGGGCTGACCGACCGCCCCGCCGGGTGCGCGCGGCGTTCGACGGGCGCCGTGTCGACCATCGGGTAGGGCCATACGGCGTCCAGCAGCCGGCTGCGCCGCTGCGCCTCGCGCTCGACGACGCCGGTCGGCACGGGGCGTATCCGGCCGATCCAGTGGACGACCCCGTAGCGGAAGCGGGTGGGGCCGCTGCCGGGCGAGAGCGCGAAGTACGCGGCGTCGAACAGCGCGCCCAGATGGCAGATCTCCAGCTCGCCGCCCGCCATCTGCCCGCTGTCCACCAGGAAGCGGGCGACCTCGCGGCGCGACCCCGCCTGGGCGACGGCGTCGGCCCAGCTGTCCGGCCGCAGCCGGCCGTTCACCGTCAGCAGCACGTCGAGTCCGGGCGCCTCCGGGCTCTCGGCGTGCACGACCTCGCCGTCGGCGAGGTACAGCGCCCCGTGGTCGCGCACCAGCACGCCGGTGGCCCGCTCCCTCGCGAGCCGGACGAGCATGGGGGAGACGGCGGCTCTCATCCGAGCACCAGCCGTTCGGCGAGGCTCCGCAGCCGCAGCCGGGCCATCGCGAGATTGCCCAGGTCCCGGTCGAGCCAGAGGTGGAGGAACACGCTGCTGTCGAAGGTCGTCTCCACGAACCGCACCACGTGGTACCCGTTCCGCGTGGTGACGATGAGGTCCTCGACGGGCGGTCCCTCGTCCTTGCCCTCGGCGGCCTCCTCGCCCTCGCCGGCGCGTCCGTCGGCGTTCCCGAGGCCGTCGAGGCCGTGCGGTGCGTTCCCTGAGGGGGCGAACGCGGTGTACTCGTTGGCGAGCCTGGCCAGTTCCGCGGTCTCGGCGGCGGTGGCCTCGTGGTCGCTGCCCGGCGACTCGCCGACGGCGCCGAGCGCGAGCCCGCTGATCCAGTCCACGATGGACGCTCCGCGCGCCCCCGGCACCAGCATGGCTTCCAGCAGACACTCGTCGATTCCGGGCACGCGGATTCCCCTCTCCGCCTCGGCGTGCGGCGCACGGATGTGCGGCAGTGACGGAGAAGTTACGTAACGTGGTGAAGGTCAGGGGGAGTTGTGGCATTTTCCATCGGAACATGCCTCGTACCGGATAAGGTCCGGCCCACCATGGTCGCGCCGGGCGTTTCGACGTCTGGCTCTTCGGCATGCCCGCGCACAGGGCGGACGGCGGTTTCGCGCGGGCTCTGCGCGCGCAACCCTGGAGTTCCCGGCGGGCGGCAGGCGGATTGCGGCAGGCGGCGGGCATCGGGCGGCGCGACGGGCCGACAGCCGCCGACGGGCAACCCGGCGCCGGGCTGCCGCCAGCCGATCGGCGGCACCAACTGGTCGGCCGCCTCAGCCGGACCGGCGGCCTCAGCTGATCGGCAGCGTCTGTCGGACCGTCCGCCTCCGCCAGCCGGTCGCCTCTGCCGGTCGGCAGCCTCTGCTGGACCGGGCCGCCTCTGCCAGTCGCCCGCCGTCAGCCGGGCACCCGCTCGGCCGGTCGGCGGCCCCTGCCGGTTGCCCGCCTCAGCCGGACCGCCCGCCACAGCCAGTGGGCAGCCTCAGCCAGTCGCCTGCCTCTGCCGGTCGGCACCCGTCACCCAGTCGCCCGACCCGCCCACCTCACCCCGCCCCCCGCCCGCTCAGCTGCCCGCCCCCTCCTCATGCCGCACCCTCATCACCGCCTTGTTGACCGCCCACAGTCCGATCCCGATCGCCACCAGGATCCCCGCCCGGATGTAGACCTCCGCCGCGCGGTCGGCAAGGGGGCTCGCCAGGATCAGGGAGGCCGTCGCTCCCAGTACCGGCAGGATCGTCGGCGTACGGAAGTGGGCGTGCGCGACCGGGTCCTTGCGCAGGACCAGCACCGCCACGTTGACCACCGCGAACACGCACAGCAGCAGGAACGCCGTCGTGTCCCCGAGCCCCTCGATCTCGCCCGTCGACACCAGCCCGATCGCCAGCGCCGAGACGAAGAGGATGCCGACGACCGGGGTGCGCCGGCTGGGCAGCACGCGGCCCATCGCGCGCGGCAGAATGCGCTCGTTGGCCATGCCGTAGCAGAGCCGCGAGGCCATCATGATGTTGATCAGCGCGGAGTTGGTCACCGCGAACAGGGCGATCAGCGCGAAGAGCTTGGGCGGGAAGTCGCCGCCGCCCGCCTTGACGACCTCCAGCAGCGGGCCGCTGGACTTCTCCAGCGTGCGGTAGTCGACCAGCAGCGAGGAGACCAGCGCCACCAGGACGTAGATCGTCCCGGTGACCCCGACCCCGAGGAAGATCGCCTTCGGGAACGAGCGGACGGGATCCTTGGTCTCCTCTGCCATGTTGACCGAGTCCTCGAACCCGACGAAGGCGAAGAAGCCCAGCGCCGTCGCGCCCAGGATGCTCGTCATCAGCGCGAAGCCGGTGCCGCTCGACTCGAACTCGCCCAGCCGGGACGCCTGCCCGTCCCCGGAGAGCACCGCCCACGCGCCGATCCCCAGGATGATCGCCAGGCCCGTCAGCTCGACCAGGGTCAGCACGACGTTCGTCTTCACCGACTCCGAGACGCCGCGCAGATTGAGCGCGGCGAGGGCGAGGATGAACAGGATCGCGACCAGCGTCGGCGGCACGGCGTCGGTGAACTCGGCCAGATAGTCGCCGCTGAACGCCCGCGCCGCCGCGCTCGCCGACGACAGCCCCGAGCACATCACCATGAACGCCACGATGAAGGTCAGAAAGGGGACCTTGAAGGCCTTCTGGGTGTAGAGCGCGGCGCCAGCGGCCTTGGGGTACTTCCCGACCAGCTCGACGTACGACGCGGCCGTGAGGACCGCGACGACGAACCCGATCACGAAGGGCAGCCAGAGCGCGCCGCCGACCTTCCCCGCCACCTTGCCGGTCGTGGCGTAGATGCCGGTGCCCAGGATGTCGCCGATGACGAACAGGATCAGCAGCTTGGGCCCGATGGCCCGTTTGAGCGGAGTGTCGTCGGGCGCCTCGGGCGTCGGTGCTGGGGAAGTGGTGGCCATGGGGACCTCCGCGAGGTTCTGGGTGGAGGAACTCCTGCCCGGTGCGGCACGGCTGATGCGCAGCAGTACGGGTGCGCCCGCGCGTACGGAAGGGGCGTACGGGACGGCTCGCGCGCGCCCTTGTGGATCACGCGCCCCTTTGGATCGCGCGCCCTTGTGGATCACGCGCCCCGCTGACGGCCCTCCACAGCCGCCGCCACGTCCGCCAGGTCCCCTGCGATCGCCTTGCTCACGGCACGCGCGCCCAGCCTCCCGAGGAGCTTCGCCATCAGCTTGGCCGCTCCGCCGGTCGGGACGGCCGAGAAGGTCATACGGACCGTCGTCGCGTCCGGGCCCTCGGGCCGGAGCGCGAACTCCGAGACGTAGTGCGAGCCGTGCGACCGGGCCTCCACCACATAGCGCGTCGGCGGGGCGCTCGCGGTCACGGTCATCTCCTCCGTGGCCTGCTTGCCCATCATCTTGCGGGTCTCGCGCCAGCGCGTGCCGACGCCGAAGCCGCCCTGCGGCGCGTGCGCGAGGATCTCCACCGCCTCCACGCCGCTCAGCACCCGCGGCATGCTCTCCAGATCGGTCAGGGCGCGCCAGACCTGCTCCTGGGGCGCTTCCACGCGGCGCTCCACCGCGACGCTGTAGGTCATGCACTCATGGAAGCAGTGCTCGCGCGTGCGCGCCGCCCGACTCGGCGACGATCTCCTCGGCGCTCTGCGCCGTCCGCACGGTCGTGAAGCGCACCCGGCCGCCCTCGGCGGCGTATCCGTGGACGCCGGGGCGGGGCAGGCTGTTGTAGCCGTAGTGGCTGGAGTAGTAGTACGCGCCGGTGTCCAGCGCGGCGACGACGTCGCCCGGCGCCAGCAGCGGCAGCGGGCGGTCCTCGGCGAGCAGGTCGCCGGCGAAGCAGGCGGGCCCGGCGATGTCCTGCCGTACGTCCGGGCCGGTCCTGGGGCGGCCCTCGGCGTCGTACGCGGCGATCCGCAGCGGCCACGACAGCGGGTCGTACACCGTGCGGACGGCGACCTGGACGCCGGCGTGGCAGACCGCGATGGGGCGGGATCCGGCGCTCTTGGCGTACTCCACACGGGCCAGGATCAGGCCGTGCTTGGCGAGCAGGGACCGGCCGAACTCGGTGACCAGGCCGTAGCGGCCGTCGAAGAGCCCGGGGGCCTCCTGCTTCAGCAGCCGGGCGTACTCGGCGAACGTGGGGGTCTGCTCGTCCGAGGCGAAGTTCACCGGGAGCCCGCCGCCGATGTCGACGGTGTCGACCTGCTGCCGGCCGGCCGCGGCGTTGATCTCCTCGGCCAGCTCGTACACCGCCCCGACACCCTGCGCCATCAGGGCCAGCGGCACGCCCTGGGAGCCGGAGTGGGTGTGCAGCCGGGTCAGCCAGGGGCGGTCCAGGAAGGCGCGGACGACCCGTTCGCGGGCGCCCTCGTCGCGCAGGGCGACGCCGAACTTGGAGGTCGAGGTCGCGGTGGACAGCGCGCCGATGGCGCCGCCGCCGACCTGGGCGTTGACCCGCAGCCCGAGCGGCGCGGCGGCGGGCCCGTCGGCGAGCAGCTCGTCGAGGCGGTCGAGCTCCTGGAGGTTGTCGGCGTTGACGGCGATGCCGAGGGCGAGGGCCTCGCGCAGCTCGGCGCGGGTCTTGGCGGGGGAGTCGAGGACGGTCCTGGCGGGCGGCGTCCCGGCGGCGCGCGCCAGGGCCAGCTCGCCGGGGCTCGCGACCTCCGCGCCGATTCCCTCGGCGTCCAGCAGGGCGAGCACGGGCACCAGCGGCGCGGCCTTCACGGCGAAGGTGTGCAGCACGGGCCCTTCGGCGACCTCGGCGAAGGCGGCCCGCAGCGCCGCGGCGCCGGCGCGGACGCCGGCCACGTCAAGGAGGGCGGCGACGGGCTGCTCCTCGCTGAGGAGGCCCTGCTCCACCGCCGCGCGCACGGCCTGATCCCGACGGTCGACACCCATGTCCTTCAGCCAATCACCCGGTGGACGGCGTCGCAGCTGTTGACTGAAACTATTCAGCCCGCCAGGATGTGAATAGAACAATCAACACTCAGCGGTGACGCGTCATGGTCATGGGTCACCCGGTCGTGAGTCACGAGGAGGCACCGCCATGTCAGGACCCCGCCCCGTACGGGCGCCGCGCGGCACGGAACTGAGCGCCCTGGGATGGCAGCAGGAGGCCGCCCTCCGGATGCTCCAGAACAACCTGGACCCCGAGGTCGCCGAGCACCCCGACAAGCTCGTCGTCTACGGCGGCACCGGCAAGGCGGCCCGCGACTGGCGCTCCTTCGACGCCATGGTGCGCACCCTGCGGACGCTCAAGCAGGACGAGACGATGCTCGTCCAGTCCGGCCGCCCGGTCGGCGTGATGCAGACCCACGAGTGGGCCCCGCGCGTCCTGATCGCCAACTCCAACCTGGTGGGCGACTGGGCGAACTGGGAGGAGTTCCGGCGCCTGGAGCAGCTCGGCCTGACCATGTACGGCCAGATGACGGCCGGCTCGTGGATCTACATCGGCACCCAGGGCATCCTCCAGGGCACCTACGAGACCTTCGCCGCCGTCGCCGCGAAGAAGTTCGGCGGCACCCTCGCGGGCACCATCACCCTCACCGCCGGCCTCGGCGGCATGGGCGGCGCCCAGCCGCTCGCCGTCACCATGAACGACGGCGTGGCCATCTGCATCGACGTCGACCCGCGCGCCATCGAGCGCCGTATCGAGCACCGCTATCTGGACGTCAAGGCCGACAGCCTCCAGCACGCGCTCCAGCTGGCCGTCGAGGCCCGCGACGCCCGCCGGCCGCTCTCCATCGGCCTGCTCGGCAACGCCGCCGACCTGCTGCCGCAGATGCTCGCCGAGGGCGCCCCGATCGACATCGTGACGGACCAGACCTCCGCCCACGACCCGCTGGCCTACCTGCCGACCGGCGTCGACTTCGACGACATGGCCGCGTACGCCGCGAAGGACCCGGCGGGCTTCACCACCCGCGCCCGCGAGTCGATGGCCCGTCACGTCGAGGCCATGGTCGGCTTCATGGACGCCGGCGCGGAGGTCTTCGACTACGGCAACTCCATCCGCGGCGAGGCCCAGCTGGCCGGATACGACCGCGCCTTCGCCTTCCCCGGCTTCGTCCCCGCCTACATCCGGCCGCTGTTCTGCGAGGGCAAGGGCCCCTTCCGCTGGGCTGCCCTGTCGGGCGAGGCGTCCGACATCGCCAAGACCGACAAGGCGATGCTCGAGCTCTTCCCCGAGAACGAGTCCCTGCACCGCTGGATCAAGATGGCCGGCGAGCGCGTCCACTTCCAGGGCCTGCCGGCGCGCATCTGCTGGCTGGGCTACGGCGAGCGGGACAAGGCCGGCGAGCGCTTCAACGACATGGTGGCGAGCGGAGAGCTGGCGGCCCCGCTGGCGATCGGCCGCGACCACCTGGACTGCGGCTCGGTGGCCTCCCCGTACCGCGAGACCGAGGCCATGCTCGACGGCTCCGACGCGATCGCCGACTGGCCGCTGCTGAACGCCATGGTCAACGTCGCATCCGGCGCCTCCTGGGTCTCCCTCCACCACGGCGGCGGCGTCGGCATGGGCCGCTCCATCCACGCGGGCCAGGTCTCGGTCGCCGACGGCACCAAGCTGGCCGGCGAGAAGATCCGCCGCGTCCTGACGAACGACCCGGGCATGGGCGTGATCCGCCACGTCGACGCGGGCTACGACATCGCCGAGTCGGTCGCCGACGAGCGCGGCGTGCGCGTCCCGATGCGAGAGGACCAGGCGTGATCCCGTCCGGCAGTCCCGCCGAGGGCGGGGCCCCGCAGGCGTACGAGGCGCCGGCCGGGGGCGGCGCCTCCGGCTTCCACCAGATGTGGGCCGACCTCAGGCCCATCGGCCGGCACGCCGACTCCGGCGGCTACCGCAGGTACGCCTGGACGGGCACCGACGCCGACTGCCGCACCTGGTTCCAGGAGCAGGCCGAGGCGCGCGGTCTCGCCTATGAGACCGACCGCAACGGCAACCAGTGGGCCTGGCTCGGCGACCCCCTCGCCGGGGACGCCGTCGTCACCGGATCGCACCTCGACTCCGTCCCCGACGGAGGCGCGTTCGACGGCCCCCTCGGCGTCGTCTCCTCCTTCGCCGCGCTCGACGAGCTGCGGGGGAGGGGCGCCGAGTTCACGCGCCCCCTCGCCGTCGTCAACTTCGGCGACGAGGAGGGCGCCCGGTTCGGCCTGGCCTGCGTCGGCTCCCGCCTCGCCTCCGGGCAGCTGACCAAGGAGCAGGCGTACGACCTGCGGGACGGCGACGGGATCTCCCTCCCGCAGGCCATGGAGGCCGCCGGGTACGACCCGTCGGCCATCGGCGCCGACCCCGAGCGGCTCGCCCGCGTCGGCGCGTTCGTCGAGCTCCACGTCGAGCAGGGCCGCGCCCTGGACCTGTCCGGGGACGCGGTCGGCATCGCCTCCGCGATCTGGCCGCACGGCCGCTGGCGGTTCGACTTCCGGGGCGAGGCCAACCACGCCGGCACCACCCGGCTCGTGGACCGCCGCGACCCGATGCTGACGTACGCCGAGACCGTCCTCGCGGCCCGCCGGGAGGCCGAGCTGGCGGGCGCTCTCGCCACCTTCGGCAAGATCTCCGTCGAGCCCAACGGCGTCAACGCCATCCCCTCCCTCGTACGGGGCTGGCTCGACTCCCGCGCCCCCGACCAGGCCGCCCTCGACACGGTCGTCGCCGCGATCGAGCAGGCCGCGAAGGAGCGGGCCGAGCGGGACGGCGTCGACCTGAGCGTCGTACGCGAGTCGTTCACCCCGGTGATCGAGTTCGAGCACGCCCTGCGCGACCAGCTCGACAAGATCCTCGGCGGCCGGATCCCGGTCCTGGGCACCGGCGCGGGACACGACGCGGGCATCCTGTCCGGATCGATCCCGACCGCCATGCTGTTCGTACGCAACCCCACGGGCGTCTCGCACTCCCCGGCCGAGTACGCGCCGGAGGACGACTGCGTGGCCGGGGTGCTCGCACTCGCCGACGTACTGGAGGGCCTGGCGTGCGGATGACGTACTGGGCGGAGCACGCCTGGCTCGGCGCGAACGTCGAGCCGGGCGTCGCCCTGGAGGTGGCCGACGGCCGGATCGCCGCCGTGCGCACGGGGGTCCAGGCCCCGCCGCCCGGCGCCGAGGTCCTGCGCGGACTGACCGTCCCGGGCCTGGCGAACGCCCACTCGCACGCCTTCCACCGTGCACTGCGGTCGACGGTGCAGGTGGGCTCGGGAACCGGATCATCCCCGCTGGTGCGGGGACCACGCGGCGAGCGGGCGCCCGATTCATTCTGGACGTGGCGCGAGATCATGTACGAGGTTGCCCAGAAACTCACCCCGGAGAGTTACTTTGCGCTCGCGCGGGCCGTGTACGCCGAGATGGCGCTCGCCGGGATCACCGCGGTCGGCGAGTTCCACTACCTCCACCACGCGCCCGGCGGCACGCCCTACGCCGACCCCAACGCGATGGGCGAGGCGCTGATCGCGGCCGCCGGCGACGCCGGGATCCGGATCACGCTGCTCGACACCGCGTATCTGTCGTCAGGCTTCGGCGCGCCGCCGGACCGGCACCAGCTCCGGTTCTCCGACGGCACGGCCGAGGCGTGGGCGACGCGCGCGGCCCTGCTCAAGGACGGCGAGCAGGTGCGGATCGGCGCGGCGATCCACTCCGTGCGGGCCGTCCCGGCGGCGCAGCTGTCGACGGTCGCCGCCTGGGCCGAGGAGCGCCGCGCGCCCCTGCACGTCCACCTCTCCGAGCAGACGGCGGAGAACACGGCGTGCCAGGAGGCCCACGGCCGCACCCCGACGCGGCTGCTCGCCGACCACGGCGTGCTGGGCCCGCGGACGACCGGCGTGCACAACACGCATCTGACGGACGACGATGTCGCGCTGCTCGGGTCCACCGTCACCGGCACCTGCATGTGCCCGACGACGGAGCGCGACCTGGCGGACGGCATCGGCCCGGCGGCCGCTCTCCAGCGCGCCGGCTCGCCCCTGTCGCTCGGCTCCGACAGCCACGCGGTGATCGACCTCCTCGAAGAGGCGCGCGCCATGGAGCTGAACGAGCGCCTGCGCACCCGCACCCGGGGCCACTGGACGGCCGCGGCGCTGCTGCGGGCGGCGACGGCGGACGGGCACGCGGCGCTCGGCTGGGACGACGCGGGCCGCCTGGAGGCGGGCGCGCTGGCGGACTTCACGACCATCGCCCTCGACTCGGTCCGCACGGCGGGCGCGCTGCCGCGGCTGGGCGCGGAGACGGCCGTCTTCGCGGCGACGGCGTCGGACGTGCGCGACACGGTGGTCGGCGGCCGGCGGGTGGTGCGCGACGGTGCGCACGCTCTGGTCCCGGACGTGCCGTCCGCGCTGACCGAGGCGATCGCCGCGCTGCGCTCGTGACGGCCGGTCCGTTCGTGCCGAGCGATCGTCGTGCTGCGCTCGTGACGCTTGCTCCGCCCGTGCCGAGCGATCGTCGCGCTGCGCTCGTGACGCTTGCTCTGCCCGTGCCGACGCTCCGGGGCTTCCGCTGACGCCCCGGGGCTCCGGCCCCCGTCTCCGCGTACGACCGCGACCTGGTCTCGGGCGCGACGACGTGGGCCAGGAGCCGCGCCCGGAGAGGTCGCCCTCGTGCGGCGCATCGCCGAGCGACTGCGCAAGCCCGCTCCGGCGCGTCCCCGCGCCCACCCGACCGATGATCGAGCCGGCCGCCGCGCACCCCTCCGCAGAACCGGAGCGGCGGGGCCGATTCCCCGGAGCCACCCTCACCGAGAGGAACCCATGAGCACCACCCTCATCACCAACATCGCGTCCCTCGTCACCAACGACCCCTCCCTCGGCGACGCCACGCCCCTCGGCCTCGTCCACGACGCCGCCGTCCTCCTGGAGGGCGAGCGCGTCGCGTGGGTGGGCGCCGCCGACCGCGCCCCCGGCGCCGACCGGGTCGTCGACGTCGACGGGCGGGCCGTCGTCCCCGGGTTCGTCGACTCCCACTCCCATCTGGTCTTCGCCGGCGACCGCACCGCGGAGTTCAACGCCCGGATGTCCGGGCGGGCCTACTCCGCCGGCGGCATCCGTACCACCGTCGCCGCGACCCGCGCCGCCAGCGACGAGGAGCTGGGCGCCAACGTCGCGAAGTACATCGCCGAGGCCATGCGCCAGGGCACGACCACCTTCGAGACGAAGTCCGGATACGGGCTGACGACCCACGACGAGGCCCGCGCGCTGCGCATCGCCGCGCAGCACACCGACGAGGTCACCTACCTCGGCGCGCACATCGTCTCCCCCGACTACGCCGACGACCCGGCCGGCTACGTCGCCCTGGTCACCGGCGAGATGCTCGACGCCTGCGCCCCGCACGCCCGCTGGGTCGACGTCTTCTGCGAGAAGGGCGCGTTCGACGGCGACCAGGCGCGCGCGATCCTCACCGCGGGCAAGGCCAAGGGCCTGCACCCGCGGGTGCACGCCAACCAGCTGTCGTACGGCCCCGGCGTCCAGCTCGCCGTCGAGCTGGACGCCGCGTCCGCGGACCACTGCACGCACCTGACGGACGCGGACGTCGACGCGCTCGCCAACAGCGAGACGGTGGCCACCCTGCTGCCCGGCGCGGAGTTCTCCACCCGCGCCGAGTGGCCCGACGCCCGCAGGCTCCTCGACGCGGGGGCGACCGTCGCGCTGTCCACCGACTGCAACCCGGGCTCGTCCTTCACCTCGTCGATGTCCTTCTGCATCGCCCTCGCCGTACGGGACATGAAGATGACCCCGGACGAGGCGATCTGGTCGGCCACGGCGGGCGGCGCGCGGGCGCTGCGCCGCGAGGACGTCGGCCGCATCACGGTCG
Organism: Streptomyces sp. NPDC051907; assembly: GCF_040681075.1. Taxonomy (NCBI): domain Bacteria; kingdom Bacillati; phylum Actinomycetota; class Actinomycetes; order Kitasatosporales; family Streptomycetaceae; genus Streptomyces; species Streptomyces sp. NPDC051907. The sequence continues at coordinate 48,482 of NZ_JBFAYB010000045.1, forward strand.
GCGCCCGCGCCGACCTCGCGGTCCTCGAAGCGCCGAGCCACGTCCACCTCGCCTACCGGCCCGGGGTCCCGCTGATCTCCCAGGTCTGGCGGAAGGGCGAACGCCAGGTGTGAGGCCAGGCGCCGGGTCCGACTCCTACGCGCCGCTCAGGTGCCGCCAGCTCGCGGGGTACTCCTGGAGGAACTGACGGAGCGTCCTGGCGGGCCGGCCCGTCAGGCGCGGCACGGCGTCGGAGACTTCGGCCAGGTCGCCGGCGGCGATCGCCTCGTACGACGACACCCACCCGGCGACCTCCCACTCCTCGGCGCCGTGCCCGGCCCGCGAGGCGTACGCCTCCTCGCGGGTCTCGGGGACGTAGCGCACCGGCCGACCGGCGGCCCGGCCCAGCTCGGCGGCCGCCTCCTCCAGGGTGAACGCCTGCGGCCCGGTGAGGTCGTACGTCCGCCCGTCGTGGCCCTCGCCCAGCAGCACCGCCGCGGCTGCGTCCGCCACGTCGTCGTGGGCGACGGCGGCGAGCCGACCGTCCCCGGCCGGACCCCGGATCACCCCGTCGGCCCCGCACAGCGCGGGGACGACGCCCAGATACAGGTCGTCCCGCAGGAAGGTGAAGCGCACGCCCGAGGCGCGGATGTGCTCCTCGGTGTGGAAGTGGTCGCGGGCGAAGGTGAACACGGCGTCGGGCGCGGCCCCCAGGAAGGACGTGTACACGATCCGCCCCACGCCCGCGTCGAGCGCCGCGTCCACCGCCGTGCGGTGCTGGGGCACCCGGTCGGGCGCCTCGTGCGCGGAGACCAGGAACAGGGCGTCCACTCCGTCCAGGGCGCGCCGCATCGCCTCGCCGTCGCCGTACGCGGCGGCCGGTCCGACGACGGCGCCGGGCAGCTCGGGCAGCCGGTCCGGGCGCCGCCCGAGCAGCCGGGGCGCGGCGCCCGCGTCGACGAGCCGCCGCGCGACCCGCCTGCCGATGCGTCCGCTCGCTCCGGTGACCGCGATGACTGGGGCCACGGTGGCGCCTCCTTCGCTCGATGCCTGCCGACGGTGCCCGCCGGCGCTGTCTGCCCGGCCAAGTGTCGGCGAAACCCCCGGGGGTGACGCCCTGCCACGCTGCTCCCGCGTGCGAGAGTGGGCCGATGAGGACCATCGGGCTGATCGGCGGGATGAGCTGGGAATCCAGCGCGGAGTACTACCGGCTGCTCAACGAGCTCGTACGCGAACGCCTCGGCGGGCTGCACTCCGCGCCCTGCGTGCTGCACTCCGTCGACTTCGCCGAGATCGAGGAGCTTCAGGCCACGGGCGAGTGGGAGCGGGCCGGGGAGGTGCTCGCCCGGGCGGCCAGGGGGCTCCAGGGCGCGGGCGCCGAGATCGTGCTGATCTGCTCCAACACCATGCACAAGGTCGCCGGGCAGGTCGAGGCCGCCGTCTCCGTGCCGTTGCTGCACCTCGCGGACGCGACCGCCGACGCCGTACGGGCCGCCGGACTGACCCGGGTCGGTCTGCTGGGCACGGCCTTCACCATGGAGCAGACCTTCTACCGGGACCGGCTCGCCCGGCACGGGCTCGAGGTCGTCGCCCCCGACGCCGAGGGGCGGGCCCTGGTGCACCGGGTGATCTACGACGAGCTCTGCCTCGGCGTCGTACGGGACGAGTCCAGGGCCGCCTACCAGCAGGTGATCGGCGAGCTCGTCGAGGCGGGCGCGCAGGGCGTGGTGCTCGGGTGCACCGAGATCGAGCTGCTCATCGGCGAGAAGGACAGCCCGGTCCCGGTGTTCCCGACGACCAGGCTGCACGTCGAGGCGGCGGTGGCCGCGGCGCTGAGCTGAGCCGCCCCCGCCCGGAGCCGAGCCGCCCCACCCCAAGCCGCCCCGCCCCGCCCCGCGCCGGGCTAAGCGGAACGCGGCCGGGCGTCCCCGGCGCCGCCCGAGCCGCACCCGCAGCCCCGCACCTCCCGTCACGCTGTCATCCCCTTTCTCATAGATCGCCAGCTCCTTCACGGATCGGTCACAAGAACGCCGATCCTCCCTACCCTGTGGCCATATCCACCGGTAGCGTCCTGCCCCGGGGAACGCGTTCCGCAGGGAAGGGCTCAAGGGGGAGAGACCGGGGGGTCGAGTTGAGCGGTGTTCGCATACGCGTGGTCACACCGGGAGAGCTGAGCGAAGGGGAGATCGAAGCCTGGCGGGAGCTGCGCGCCAAGACCGGAGCGCCTGCCAATCCCTTCATGGAGCCCGAGTTCGCCGTCGCCGTCGGCAGCGTGCGGCCCGCCGCGAGGGTCGCGGTGCTGTACGAGGGCGACGTGCCGGCCGGCTTCTTCCCGTACGAGAAGGGCCCGCTGGGCCAGGGACGGGCGATCGGCCTGGGCGTCTCCGACTGCCAGGGCGCGATCCTGCGGGCGGGGCTGAGCGTCGCGCCCGGGGCTCTGCTGCGGGCCTGCTCGCTGTCGTCCTGGGAGTTCGACAACCTCGAGGCCGGGCAGGTGTTCCGCGTCGACGCGGCCGAGGAGTTCGACTCGCCCGTCATCGACGTCGGCGACGGCTACCCGGCGTACGAGCAGGTGCTGCGCGCCCAGTCGCCCAAGTTCCTCAAGACCACCCTGGCCAAGGAGCGCAGGCTGGGGCGGCAGGTCGGCGAGGTGCGGTTCGTCTTCGACGAGCGGGATCCGGCGGCCCTGCGCACGCTCATGGAGTGGAAGTCCGCCCAGTACCGCAGAACCGGGCGGCGCGACCGCTTCGCCAAGGAGTGGATCAACGCCCTGGTGCGCAGGCTGCACCAGACCCGCGCCCCGGGCTGCTCCGGAGTGCTCTCGGTGCTGTACGTCGCGGACAAGCCGGTCGCCGCCCACTTCGGGCTCCGCTCGCGCACCGTGCTGTCCTGCTGGTTCCCGGCGTACGACCCCGAGTTCGCCAAGTACTCGCCGGGGCTCGTACTGCATCTGAGGATGGCCGAGGCGGCCGCCGCCGAGGGCGTCGGGATGCTCGACCTCGGGCGCGGCGACGCGGAGTACAAGGGCGCGCTCCAGACCGGCCGGCTGCGGGTGAGCGAGGGCTCCTCGGTGCGGCCGGGTCCGCTGGCGGCCCTGTGGTGGCTCAGCCGCGAGCCCTCGCGCCGCGCCCACAGCTTCGTGCGCGCCCGGCCGCGCCTGGCCGGATACGCGCAGCAGACGCTCAACCGGGTGGGCAGGCTCAGAAGCCGCTGACAGCCGGACGTCCCAGCGATCGGGGGGAGAGGCACATGGAGAGCACGCACACGAGACCCAGACTGACCGAGATCCAGGTCGCCGAGCTGGATCTGGCAGCACCCGCAGGACCGGTCCTGTCCTTCGGCCCCGCCCCCGACCCCGACGGCCCCGCCGTCCGCTCCGGCGACGTCTACGCCCTCGTCCGGCTGCGGGGCCGGCCCGTCGCCACGGTCGTGTGCCGCGTCCCGCCCGGCGCCGACCCCGCGCAGGCCGTCGCCGCGGCCGCCCGGGACAGGCTGGCGGACCTCCCGCCGGAACCGGGCCCGCCGGGCGATCTGCCCCGTACGAGCGTCGTCGTCGCCACCCGCGAGCGCGCGAGCCAGCTGGCCCGCGCGCTCGACTCGCTGATCGCCCAGGACCACCCGGACTTCGAGATCGTCGTCGTCGACAACGCGCCGAGCACCGACGCCACCCGGGACCTCGTCCAGAGCAAGTACGGCGACCTGGTGCGCTATGTGCGCGAGCCCGTGCCCGGTCTGGCCGTCGCGCACAACCGCGGCGTCGCCGTCGCCGACGGCGCGGTCCTCGCCTTCACCGACGACGACGTGGTCGCCGACCCGCACTGGCTGAGCGCGCTCACCGCGCCGTTCGCCGCCGACCCGGGCCTGGGCTGCGCCACCGGGCTGATCCTGCCCGCGCTGCTGCGCACCCCCGCCCAGATCCTGCTGGAGAGCCACGGCGGCTTCGCCAAGGGCTTCGCGCCCCGCGACTACGACCCGGCCCGTCCGCCCGCCGACGAGCCGCTCTTCCCGTTCACCGCGGGCAGCTTCGGCTCCGGCGCCAACATGGCCTTCCGGGCGAGCGTGCTGCGCTCCGTCGGCGGCTTCGACCCCGCCACCGGCACCGGCACGCCCGCGAAGGGCGGCGACGACCTGTACGCCTTCGTCAGCGTGCTGGCCGCGGGACGGCGGCTGCGCTACACCCCCGACGCCCTGGTCTGGCACCACCACCGCGAGACCTGGCAGGACCTGCGGAACCAGGCGTACGGCTACGGCGCAGGACTGACCGCCTACCTCACCGCGACCCTGGCGCGCCGCCCCGCCCTGCTGCCGGCCCTGCTGCGCGCCCTGCCGCGCGGACTGGCCCACGCCCGCGCCATCACCGCCCACCGCGACGACCCGGCCGGCGCCGCGTCCCGTTCGCCCGGCGAGCACGGCGCGCAGAGCCACCCCTGGCCGCGCGTGCTCTCCCGCCTGGAGCGCCGCGGGATGCTGGCCGGGCCGCTCGGGTACGCGAGGGCGCGCCTGCGGGTACGCGGCGTGCCGCTGCCCTGGGACCCGAAGGCGGACCGACGGCGAGAGCCGGCCGAGGAGAGCCGACGGCGAGAGTCGGCCGAGGAGAGAAGTCGGTGAGGCGCTGATGCCCCGGATACCCGTGCTGCTCTACCACGCGGTGATGGACGACCCGCCCGACTGGATCGCCGAGTTCACCGTCGCCCCCAAGGAGTTCGGGGCGCAGCTGGACGCGATCGTCGCCAGCGGGAGGACCCCGATGACCGTCGGCGCGCTCGTGGACGGTCTCGCCGGCCGCGGCCCGCTGCCGCCCCGGCCCGTCGTCCTCACTCTCGACGACGGGTTCGCCGATCTGCCGGGCCCCACCGCCGAGGCGCTCGCCTCGCGTTCGCTGCCCGCCACCGCGTATCTCACCACCGGGGCCATCACCCCGGGCCGCCGCAGCCTGCTGCCGCCCGCGCCGATGATGACCCTGTCCCAGACGCCGCTGCTGGAGCAGTACGGCATGGAGGTGGGCGCGCACACCGACACCCACCCGCAGCTGGACACCCTCCCGAGGGCGGCCCTGCGCCGCGAGCTGGCCGAGCCCAAGGCCGTCCTCGAGGAGGTGCTCGGCCACGAGGTGCGCCATCTCGCCTACCCGCACGGCTACAACAGCCCGGCGGTGCGCCGGGCGGCCGCCCGCGCGGGCTACGTCTCGGCGGTCGCCGTCCGGCACGCGCTGAGCTCCCCCGACGACGAGGCGTACCGCATCGCCCGGCTCATCCTGCGCCGCGGCCACACGGTCGCCGACGTCGAGGAGTGGATGGAGGGGCGGGGCGCGCCGGTCGCGCCGTTCCGCGACGCGCTGCCGACGGTCGGCTGGCGGATGTACCGGCGCGCCCGCGCCGCCGTGAAGGGACCGGTGTTCGCGGGCTAGCGCACGGGCGCGCCCGCGGGCGCCGGACGGACCTCAGGGTCTTGGCTGGTTGAAGTACGGATCGGCCGCGACCTTGCGCAGGCTCTTCCAGGAGGCGTCCCGGGCGAGCGAGAGGTCGCAGCCGGGCCCGGGGTCGCGGTAGTTCCACTGGAGCGCGGCCCGGACGCCGTCCAGGTCCTTGACCACCGCCGGGACCTGCGCGTACCACTGGGCCTGCGCCTCGGGCCTGGACGGCTCGTCCGCCGTGCCGAACTCCGAGAGCATCAGCGGCTTGTCGTCGGAGAGGTTCTCGCGGATCCACTCGTGCGGGGCCCGCTGCGTCTGCGCGAAGCTGCGCCACTGCGTCTTGTGGCAGCGGTAGTAGTTGTACTGGTTGTAGCCGATCCAGTCGACGTACCGGTCGCCCGGGTAGAGGTCGCGGAACAGGTCGCTGTGCCCGGTGTAGCCGGTGATGATCCAGGTCCACACCACATTGCCGACGCCCAGCTCGCGGAACCGGTCGTGGATGTGGCGGTAGGCGGCGACGTACTCGGCGGGCGTGCCGTTGGCGGGGGTACGGGTGTCCATCTCCAGGTCGAAGGAGAGGAAGACCTTCTTCCCGTACTTCTTGATCCGCTCGGCCTGTACGTCGATCACGCTCTCGTCGAGCGCTCCGGAGGCGATCTTCTTCCAGCTGGGCTGCTGCTCCGCGGTGCCGTTCCACCACTTGCTCTCCCAGGACAGCAGCAGCATCCGGGTCCTGCCGACGCGCTGCTCCTGCTCGGTCAGCAGGGTCCCTTCCAGGCCGTCGTCGACGGACATGTCGTGGTAGGCGTAGACGATGTCCAGCTTGCGGTCGAGGCGCTTCTCATAGGCGAGCACCTTCTCCTCGAGGTCGGGTTTGCTGTGCCGTACGTACGCGCCGAACCAGGCGCCGCATCGGGGCACGAGCAGTTCGGAGGGCCGGCACTCCTCGCTGTGCGCCGAGGGGTCGGACCCCGAGGACGTCTGCAGCGCGAGGACTCCGGCCAGCAGCACGCCGACGAGGGCTGTGGACATGGCCCACAGCCGGCGTCGGTCGCGCGGCCTGCGATGGATGCCTGGCGCCCCGAGGGAGTCGGGGCGTCGGGGTAACGTCACAGGGGTGAGCCTTTCTGTGGCGGTGACGAGGCGCGCGCGGTCCGCGTCCGGCCGGCCAGCGGCGGAGCGCAGGCGGCGAGCATCGTCAGGAGAGTGAGCAGCACCAGGACCCGCTGTCCGCTGAAGGCGTGAGCGGCCATCAGCGCGGTGGCGCACACGAGCGCCGCGCTCACGCTGAGGAAGGCCGTCAGGACGAGCTGCTCGATGCGGTCGGAGTCCCGTGCGAAGCCGGCGTCCCAGCTCTCCGCCGGGCCGACGGCCTGATGGCGCCGGAGGGCGGGAGCGCAGATACGCAGGACGGCGGCGCCGGGACCGGCGAGCAGGAAGACGGCGACGGGCGCGGCCCGCAGCGGCGATCCCGCGGGCAGGGCGGTGGCCGCGACGGCCGCGCAGCCCGCGAAGGGCGGCAGCAGCCGTACGGCGAGCGACTGGGGTCTCATGGGGTCCTCCCCGCCGTGCTCTCGGCGGTGTCGGCTGAATCTGGGTCTGCGGCGCCCGCCGTGTCCGTGGGCTTGAGCGTGAAGACGACGCCTGCGCTGTTGCGGCCGGCCTCCTCGAAGAGCGGCGACGCGGCGACGGACTTCTCGATGCTCCGCAGCTGTCGGGCGGTGAGCATGCCGTTCATCTCCGAGTTGGCGATCTGGCCCTGCGTGAGCAGGAAGTACGCCTTCCCCGGCGGCTCCACCGACGCCATGTCCCGGGCGAGCGTTCCCGCCGGGTCCTTCAGGATCTCCTCGACATGGGACGTGGCGTCGTCGAGGAACCAGTAATGCCGTACATTCCAGTACGAAGCGTACGCGAGCGGGTAGTTGCGATGTGCGGCAACGACGAGAGAGCCCTCAGGCGCCTGGTCGAAGACCTGCCGTACGAGCGCGACCTCCTGCGGCGGGAAGTAGCTGAGCCGGTCCTTGCCCGAGTAGCTGGGCACGAAGGCCGCGGTGAGCGCGAGCAGCACCGCCCCCGGGAGCACCGCGTGCCGCACGCCCGCCGCCGGTCGCGGGGCGCTGGCGCCCACCGGGTCGGCGGCGAGCGGCCGTACGTCGGGCAGCAGCGCGGCCGCAGCGAAGAAGCACGCCCCGGGCAGCATGAACAGCAGCACCCTGAAGATCATCTCGCTGCCGTAGTCGTTGGCGACCAGCATCAGCAGCGGCACGGCGGCGAGCAGCAGCAGCGGTCTGGCCCGGTGCCGCAGCACCCGCCGGCGCAGCACGCCGAGGCCGGCCAGCAGCAGCACGGAGGCGGACAGCAGCCGCGACACCCAGGAGACGATCACCGGCCCGGTCCCGGTCGGCGTCGCGCCGTACCCCGCCTCCAGGTTGCCGCCGACGTCGCCGAAGGAGCTGATCATCTCCGGCACCGCCTCCCGCAGGAACGGCAGCGAGGCGGTGAGGTTCCAGGCCGCGAACACCAGCAGCAGCGTGAGCAGCAGGGTCCAGTCGCGGTAGCGCCGGGTCACGCAGAGCACGGCCAGGCTCGCGGCCAGCATCACCGGGGTCAGCTGGTGGGAGATGACGATCGCGGTGAGCAGCGGGATCAGCAGCACGGTCCACAGCACCTGGCGCGAGCGGCGCCCGCGCCCCGGGCGCTCGCCCCGGCGCAGCACGATCGCGATCACGGCGAGGTAGAGCGCGAGGGCCAGCGACTGCGGCGAGAAGTAGTCCTGCCCCACCCAGTTGGCGACGTAGAAGATCCACACGGCGGTCCAGATCAGCCGGCGGTCCTGGGTGAAGGTGCGGTAGACCAGCAGCAGCGGCGCGAGGAGCAGCAGGCTGGAGATCAGCGGCCACCAGGCCATGAACATCGCCGCGTTCTCCACGCCGGTCAGCCGCACCAGCGCCGCCTGCGCCGCGAAGAACCCGGGCCACTGGTCGTACACGGCCATGTCGCCCAGCTGCTCGCCGCGTTGCAGCCCGCCCGCGGTCAGCAGATGCTCGATCACCGCGTCGTGCTTCCACGCCCAGGAGTACAGCGGGGTGGGGTAGACGAGCGCCTGGGTGGCGCGTTGGAGCACGAGCAGGCCGAGGGTGTACGCCAGCGCCCACCGGTTGCTCCGCAGCGGGTCCCGTACGCAGATCCAAAAGCCCGTCGTCAGCAGGGCCAGCGCGACCCAGAACGCCACGGGCACCGCGCCGACCAGGCCGAACGCGCCGAGCGCGGAGGTGTCCGTGCGCACCACGGCGTACGCCCACAGGGCCAGGCCCGCGACGAGCGGCGCGGCCAGCGCCGCCGGCCTCGCCCAGCGGCGGCCCCGCGGGGCGGGGACGTCGGCGGGGGCCGTCGCGGGAGTGTCCTCGGCGTCCTCGGCCGGCGCTTCGGGGGCGGCCACGGGTCTCCCGGCCGCTGAGGTGGCTGGCTGTTGCACGACGACTCCCCCAGATGTTCAGTTCCGTGCCGGCGTGGAGCGCTGCGCGCGCCGCCGCCTGATGGCGCCGAGAAGACCCGCGAGGGCGAACGCCGCGCAGGTGAGAAGCAGATAGAGCGGGAGCGCGAGAGGCGCGAGCTGTCGTTGCAGGGCCCAGCCGCACACCGCGAGCAGCCACAGTGCACCCCACTGTGCCGCGACCGGCAGCCCCGCCGCCCGGAGAATCGACAAGAGCGCTACGAGAGCGAGCAGCTGACAGACCGTCGGCAGCCAGCGCAGCAGCGGCTCGGCGCCGTCGAGGCCCGCGGCCCCGGCGAGGAAGCGGGCCAGTGCCTCGTACCACGCCCCGCTCACCGGCTCCGGTTCCCAGCCGAGGACCACGGGCGCGGTGTGCAGGGCGGTGAAGGTGATCAGCGTCCCCGCGCCGAGCAGCGCCGGGCGCGGGCGCAGCAGCGACACGGCGGCGCTGTGCACCACGATCAGGAGCACGCCCGCGGTGAGGGTGATCGGCGGCAGCGCCCGCAGCAGCTCGGAGCCCGAGACCTGGTCCGCCGGCAGGTCCGGGGCCTGGAACAGCGGCGCCCAGAACAGCCCGGCCGCGAGCCCCAGCAGCAGCCACAGCGCGGTGGCCAGCCGGGCCTCGCCGGGGTCGGGCGCGCCGTCCTTCGCCGACCGCGCCTCGTGCGAGGGGCCTTCCCCGAGGTGCGCGGGACCTTCCCGGTCGTGCGCGGGCCCTTCCCCGACGTAGACGGGGAAGCCGAAGGCGGGGGTGGCCGTGTCGTCGTGGACCCCGCGCAGATACGCCGTCTGCCGCGCCCAGTCCGTGCCGTACTCCCGCGCGTACTCCGCCGCCGCCTCCTCGCGCCGCTCGGCGGCCCGGCGCGCCCACGTGGTGCCGTACTCCTCCGCCTCGGGGCCGCGCCCGCGGCCGCCCGCGCGGCGCAGGCTGAGGCTGAGCCGGCCGGGACCGGGCTCGCGGCCCGACAGCGCCGAGCGCAGCCCCGGCGCGCAGACCAGCGCCATCGCGGTCATCGACAGCAGCATCGCCCACCCGGCGCCGGAGATCCCGGCCGGGCCCAGCAGCACCGCGGCGCTGCCCAGCACCATGGCGCACATCGCGCCCTGGAGGACCGCGAGCACGCCCGTGCGCCCCTGGACGCGCAGCACGCCGATGTACAGCTCGACGACGACTCTTGGCAGCGCGGCGGCGGCCAGCAGGCGCAGCACGGTCGTGCCGTGCGCGGCGTAGTCCTCGCCGAACGGGGCGAGGATCTGCGGGGCGAGCACGACGAGGAACAGCACGACGGGCACCAGCAGGACGGCCATCCGGCGCAGCGCCCCGCGCACCCCGCCGGCCAGGCTCTCCGGGCTGTGGGAGGCGTGGGCGGTCAGCGAGGAGGCCATGTTGATGGCCATGAACTCCATCGTCCCGCCGACGGTGTACGCGATGTAGAAGAAGCCGTTGTGCGCCGCGTCGAAGCGGACGGCGACCATCACCGGCAGCAGGTTGATCATCGCCAGCGAGAACAGCGAGCCGACCGAGTCGCCGGCCAGGAAGCGCCCGATCTCGCGCAGCCGCAGCGGCTCGCGGTCGTGGTCCTCGGCGGCCTGGCGCGGGATGAGCCTGCGGAAGATCAGCCAGCCGAGCGGCAGCGTGGACAGGGCGATGGCCGCCGCCCAGGAGACGAAGATGCCCAGCACGGGCAGCGCGGTGGCGAAGACGGCGAGCAGCAGCAGCTTGCCGATGGAGAAGACGGCGTTGCCGACGGGCACCCACACGGCCCTGCGCAGGCCGGTCAGCACGCCGTCCTGGAGGGTCAGCAGCGCCCAGCCGACGCAGGCGGCGATGAACAGCAGCCCCGCGCCCAGGCCGCTGAGCGGCGCGTACGACGGCCCCCACAGATCCAGGGTGAGCAGGAAGGCGACCGAGGCGAGCGCGACGACCAGGGAGCTGAGGGCGTAGGCGCGCCAGACCAGCGGCCCGGTGGCGCGCCCGGCCCGGGGCACGTACCGCACCACCGCGCCGATCATGGTGGTCGCGGTGAGGGAGGCGAGCAGCCGCATGGCGGCGATGGCGGCGGAGCCCTCGCCGACCGCCTGCTCGGTGTAGTAGCGGGCCGCGACCAGCCAGAAGCCGAGGCCCAGCGCCGCCGAGACGCCGGTGGAGAGCATCAGCGCGTAGGCGTTGCGGAACATAGAGTCGCCGCTGCCCGACCCCGTCTCGGTCGCCGGCGGGCCCGCTCCGTCCGCGTCGGGGTCGGGGTCGGGCGCCACGGCGACCTGGGCGGGGTCCGGCTTGCGCAGCCGGGTGGTGTCAGACACCGCGCTCGCCCTGCTGGGCCGGCTCCGGGGCGGCCGGCGGCACCGTCTGGGGCGCGGGCGGCCGGGCCGGGCGGGGGGCGGGGCGGGCGTCCAGATCCGTGAGTACGGAGATCACCTGTTCGGCTTGGAGCGGGTCGACGGGCAGTGCGTGGCGGGCGAACCAGGCCGCGGGCCCGGGGGCCGGCGAGGAGTCGGTGAAGGCCTCTCCCGCGTACGCGTCGAGCGGCGGGTCGTAGAGGTAGCCGACGACGATGCGGCGGCGGGCGAGTGCGGCGATGGCCGTGTCCCGGTCGGCGACCAGCAGCGGGACCCGGAACAGCGGCTGAGCGGGCCCCGGCCCGGGCAGCGCCCACCGGGTGGCCAGCAGCCGCTCGGTCCCCGCGCGGCAGGCGTCGAGCCGGTCCTGGAGGCGGGCGAGCAGCCGCTGCGTCCGGCGCAGCCGCAGCCCGCCGGGTCTGAGCCGGTAGTCGTGCATGTCCACCCGGACCCAGGAATGGAAGTCCGCGAGGGCGGGAGCCCTGGCCACCGCCCGTTCCAGCTCGCCGGGCCGCAGCTCCATCCGGATCTCGTCGCGCTCCTGGAGCCCCAGCAGCCGCTGCGCGGCGCGGGCGGGCCGCACCAGGCGCAGCCCCCGCACGCCCGCCTCGGCGTAGGGCCGCAGTCCGTACGCGATCTCCGACGACAGCCGCCCCGGCTGGAGCAGCGCGTCGCGCGCCCGCTCCAGCTCCGGCCTCAGCGCCGGGTCGGCGACCGCGAGGAATCCGCCGGTCTTGGCCCCGGCGTGCTTGGAGAGGCTGAAGACGGAGGCGTCGCCGAAGCTGCCGACGGGGCGGCCCGCGACCGTGCTGCCGATCGCGTGCGCGGCGTCCTCCAGCAGCGGTATCCCCAGCTGGTCGCAGCGCTCGCGCAGCTCGGGGGCGGGATCCGGGTTCCCGTACAGGTTCGTCGTGAGCACGGCGGACAGCCCGAGCCAGTCGGCGGCGGGCACCGCGGCCACGTCGATGGACCCGTCCTGGGCCTTCAGCGGGGCCTGCACCGGACGCAGGCCGGCCGCGAGCACCACGAAGAAGATCACGTCGTCGTTGACCGGCGACATCAGCACCCGTCCTCCGGGCGGGCACCAGTGGCGCAGCGCCACATAGAGCCCGAGACGGCATGACGGCATGTACAGACATTCTCTGCCGAGGCGGCTGTGCATCAGCTGTTCGAGTGGTGCGTACGCCGCCGGGCAGCCCTCCCCAAGAGCCATGTGTGTCCCCCCACTTGCCCCGGGCTCAATGTGGACCAATCCGGACTGCCCCGTCAATAACGAGGAAGGGCCCATTCCTTGACGGAACAGGCCCTTCTCGTTATCGGCGGGGCAGGCGCGGCGGCCGGTCGCTCACTCCTCCAGCGTCAGGCCCTTTCTGAGCCTGACCAGGGTGCGGGACAGCAGCCGGGACACGTGCATCTGCGAGATCCCGAGCTCCTCGCCGATCTCCGACTGCGTCATGTTGGCGACGAAGCGCAGGGAGAGAATTTTACGGTCCCGTGGCGGAAGGCTTGCGATCAGCGGCTTCAGCGACTCGACGTACTCGATGCCCTCGATGCCGTGGTCCTCGTACCCGATGCGGTCCGCGAGGGCGCCCTCGCTGTCGTCCTCCTCGGGCTGGGCGTCCAGCGAGCTCGCGGTGTACGCGTTGCTCGCCGCCATGCCCTCGACGACCTCGTCCCGGCTGATGTCCAGCCGCTCGGCCAGCTCGCCGACGGTGGGCGCGCGGTCGAGCTTCTGGGAGAGCTCGTCGCCCGCCTTGGCGAGGTCGAGCCGCAGCTCCTGGAGCCGCCGCGGGACCCGCACCGACCACGAGGTGTCGCGGAAGAACCGCTTGATCTCGCCCATGATGGTCGGCATCGCGAAGGTCGGGAACTCGACCCCGCGGCTGAGCTCGAACCGGTCGATCGCCTTGATCAGGCCGATCGTGCCGACCTGGATGATGTCCTCCATCGGCTCGCTGCGCGAGCGGAAGCGCAGGGCCGCGAACTTCACCAGGGCGAGGTTGAGCTCGACGAGGGTGTTGCGGACGTAGGCGTACTCGTGGGTGCCCTCCTCGAGGGCCTCGAGCCGGGCGAAGAGCGTCTTGGAGAGCGCTCGCGCGTCCTGGGGCGCCACCTCGTCGAAGGGCGGGATCTCGGGAAGGCCCTCCAGGCCCTCGGCGCCGTCCGGGGTCTCGGGGAGCCGGTGGCTCCGCGGTCCCTCGGGGGCGTGCGGTTCCGCGCTCTGCGAAGTGGTGGGGGCGTGGTGTGCCGACGGCGCGGTGGGGGTACGCGATTCGTCGAGCCGGGGTGACATGGTGTCCTCCATCGTTCTCGGCATATGGCCGCCGATGCCTTGCCTGCTGCTGCGGTGAGCGGCGCCTCCGAAGCCGGTCGTGTCGGTTGTGTCTTCACTAGGCCTACCCGCTCCCCGAGGGCAGTTGCAAGTGTCAAATGTCCCTTTTGCCGTGTATGGTGGGAACTTCGGCTACCGGTCGCCGTATGGAAGCAGTACTGTTCGACGGGCGTCGCGATGCTGCTTCGACAGCGCGTGACGTGGGTACGACACGACGGATCGATCACGACGTACGACGCGGCGACGACGCAGACGCAGCGCGGCGAAAGACACGGCGAAGAGGTACGGGCATGGACCGCGGGACGGTCGGCAGCGCGAACCGGGGCCGGCTCCAGGTCGCAGTTCGGACCGAGGGCCTGAGCGAGGTTGTGAAACCGGCGGGTGAGTTGGATCACCACACCGCCGAATTGTTGCGTGCGCCACTCGACGAGGCGCTCGAGCAGGGTCGTGTGCGTCTGGTCGTCGACTGTTCGGAGCTTGAGTTCTGCGACTCCACCGGCCTCAATGTGCTGCTCGGCGCACGGCTGAAGGCGGAGGCCGCCGGGGGAGGGGTCCACTTGGCCGGAATGCTGCCCGTGGTGGCCAGGGTCTTCGAGATCACCGGAGCGGAAGCGGTCTTCACCGTGCACGACTCCCTCGAAGCGGCCCTCGCCGACTGAGCGGCACGCCCCCCTGTCGCCCGCGTCACGCGGGACACACCTCTTCGAGGGGTGTTGTCCACCATCGGCCGGGCAGGAGAACCCCGCAGAACGTCGGAGCCCCGGCACTCTGTGTATCGACGTAATCAGCAGATCAGCAGACTGGTGAATCGGTGAGGTGAAGCGCTGATGAGCACCACCCGGCAGCAGCCGCCGGGCGACCTCGGCCCCGAGCCGAACGGCGCCGAAGCCGAATCCGCCGCGGGCGGGGTCGGGGGGGTGGTGCGCCGCCTGCCCCTGGGCAGTGCGAGCGGCATCGTGCCGCTCGCTCGCGACTTCACCCGCCAGGCCCTCTACGACTGGGGCTGGCTCCCCGCCGCCACGGCCGACCGCCGGGCGGCCGCCGAGGACGTCCTGCTGGTCGTCTCCGAGCTGGTCACCAACGCCTGCCTGCACGCCGAGGGCCCCGAGGAGCTCCGGGTCGGCTGCGACGGCAAGGTGCTGCGCCTCGAGGTCACCGACGTCGGGGCCGGACAGCCCGCCCCGCGCACCCCGCACCGGGCGGGACGGCCCGGCGGGCACGGCATGTTCATCGTCCAACGCCTCTGTCTGGACTGGGGAGTCGTACGGTCCCCGGGGGGCGGGGGCAAGACCGTCTGGGCGGAGCTCGCCGCGCCTTCGTAGCGGCGTCCGACGGGTTTTGAAGAGCTTGTAGAGCACGCCGATACGGCGTGCTCTTTGTCTTCCCTCCCCAAGGTCCCAGGCGTACCTTGAGCGCCCGATCTGATGTGTCGTCAGTAAATCCAGGCGACTTCCGGCTGACTTCTGACGGAGCTCGGCATGAGGGGACTCAAGGTGCGGTACCCGAAACGGACAGCCCACGCGCTGGCAGCGGCGGTGGCGGGCTCGGCGGTGCTGCTGGCCGCCCCCGCCGCGCATGCGGACGTCGTGGACGTCGACTACCGGTGTCAGACCCCGATCGGCCCGAAAGGCGCGGTCTCGCCGATCGACGTCAAGGCCGTCAAGAGCGGCGCGAGCTACAAGCTCACGATGTCCTTCCAGAAGGGCGTCTCCTCCAGCCCCGTGGAGCTCGGCAAGGGCGCGATGAACCCGAGTGCGGTGCTCGTGCTGGGCGGGGCGGGGGAGGGCACGGTGGCGGTGTCCGGTCCGTCGAACACCACGGCGATTCCGGCCAACACCCCCATCAAGATCAACGACCTCTCGGGGACGTACACCCCGAAGAAGAGCGGCAAGGTCACCTTCACCGCGGGCGTCCTGACGATCAAGGCGCTCGGAACCACGACGACCTGCACGCCGAAGAACAACCCCAAGCCGTCGCTGGAGCTCGACGTCCAGGGCGCGGACTCGGGCGCGGACTCGGGTACGGACTCGGGCGCGGACTCCGGCACCGGCTCGAAGACCGCGCCCTCCGGCGGCGAGCTGCCCAAGACCGGCCCGCTCGACTCGGCGGCGGCGCTCGGCACGCTCGGCGGGACGGTGCTGCTGGCCGGCGCGGCCGGGGTGCTGTGGCTGACCCGCCGGACGGCGAGCTGACCGGGTGGCGTGGGTGCGCGGGGGCTTCGCGGCGGCGCTTGCGGCGGTGCTTGCGGTCCTTCGGGGCGGTGGGGTCTGGCGGTACGGCGGGGCTTGGCGGGACCGGGCGGCCTGGTGGTACGGCGGGGTCTGGCGGGACGGCGTGGTCTTGCGGGACCGGGCGGTCTGGCGACGCGGTGGGGTCTGGCGGCTTCGGGGGCTCGGGACCGGCTGCGACGGCATGACGCTCAGCGAGACGGCCGAGACGGCCGAGACGGCCGAGACCGCCGGGCTGCCCGCCGCCGGCGCCCGAAGGGCCCTGGCTGCCTGTCGGCACGGCGCGGCTTGTCAGCACCGCGGGGCCAGGCGGCACCGGGCGGCCCGTCGGGGCCAGGCGGCCTGCCGACGCGGCGCTGCCCGTCGGGGTGGTGCGCTGGTCGCCGTGCTTCGCTGTGGTGCCGTGCTCGTGGTCCTCGGGGGCGGTCTCGGTGGCACCGCCGCCTGGGCCGCGGGCGAGCCCGCGTGGACGGCGGGGCGGGCGCATCTGTATCTGGAGGGTGCGCCCGGGGCCGTGCTGGAGGACCGGCTCACCGTGACCAACCCGGGCGCGAAGCCGCTCACCGTGCGCCTCGCGCCGGCGGAGGCGTACAACACCGCCTCCGGCGAGCTCGCGGTCCGCGCCGCACGCGACGCCGAGGCCACGGGCGCGTGGATCTCGCTGGCGACGACCCGCCTCACGGTCCCGCCCCGCACCCGCGCGGAGGTCCCCTTCTCGGTGACCGTGCCGCCCGACGCCCTCCCGGGCGACCACCCCGGCGCGATCACGGCGACGACCGCGGACCGGGAGGTCGGCGTACGGATCCATCTGCGGGTCAGCGGCCCGACGCTCGCCGCGCTGACCGTCGAGAACGTCTCGTACGCGGCCGGCGCCATCCGCTACACCCTGGTGAACCGGGGCAACACGGCCCTGACGCCCACTCTGACGGTCAGCGTGGACGGCCTGTTCGGGAAAGTCCTCAGCCGCCCGGCCCGGGCGCTCCCGGTCGAGCTGCTCCCCGCCCAGCGGGTCACCCTCACCGAGCCCTGGGCCAAGCCCCCTTCCCTGGACTCGGTGGACATCCGCCTGAAGGCGACGGCCGCGGGCGACGCGAAGAGCACGGCCGTGGCGACGGCGAACTTCATCCCCTGGACGGCCGTCGGACTCTCCGCGCTCGGCCTGGCGGCGGGGGCGTCGGCCTGGCTGTTCCACCGGCACTCGACGAGGTCAAAGACATGACGACGGCTGGTCCGCGGCGCCGCGCAGCAGGCGCGCCCCCGAAGGCGGTACGGGGACGTCGGTCCCCGCTCGCCCTCACCCTCCTCACCCTTCTCGCCCTCTTCGGCCTGCTCCTCCCCACCCCCTCGCTCGCCGCGCCCGCCGCCGACCCCGCCCCCGACGTCAAGCTCTCCCAGCCCCAGGCGGGCAAGGGCGGCGACATCACCGTCAGCGGCAGCGGGTGGCGGCCGGGCGCGCTGCTCATGCTGCTCGTCTGCGGCCAGGCCACGCCCGGCGCCGGCGTGATCGGCGGCACCAACTCCTGCGCCAACGCCGAAGGACGCGCCGTCACCACCGACGCGCGCGGCGGCTTCAGCAAGAAGGTGCCGGTCGCCGAGCCGCCCAAGCCCTGCCCCTGCGTCGTGCACGTCGCCACCGTCACCGGCGAACAGGCCGTCGTCGACGCCGAGTTCGCCGTAACCGGGCACCCCACCGCGCCGCTGCCCACGCAGACGTCCGGCGGCAGACTCGCCGTGCTCGCCGCCACCCGGCTCGAAGGGGACTCGGGCGTCCTCGTCTTCTTCGGCGCCCCGCCCTCCCGGCGGCTGGAGTTCACCGTCGGCAACCTCGGCTCGGCCCCGGTGAAGGACCCCGTCTTCCAGATCGGCGTCTCCCACGGGGTCTTCGCCCCGCAGTGGGAGGAGCAGCAGTGGCGCGGCGTCGTCGAGCCCGGCCAGAAGGTCAAGGTCGCACTCCCGGTCCAGCTCTCGGCCGGCGCGCACGGCGACTACCAGATCTCCGTGAAGTACGGCTCGAAGGTGCTGGCCGAGCAGCCGTGGGGCGTCGGGCGGCCGTGGGGCGTCACGATCTTCTGGGTGCTGCTCGCCGTCGTCGTGCCCGCCGCGCTGTTCCGGATCGGCATGGCAGTCGTGGACCGCGTACGGCCCCGCGCTCGGCCCCATGCGCGCCCGCGCTTCCGCTTCCGGCTCGGGTCGGGGGCGCGCTCCAGGCCCAGGTCCCGTTCAGGCTCCAGTTCAGGCTCCGAGGCAGGGGCGGGGGCAGCGGCAGGCACCGGGCGTTGGCCCGTGTCCGCGTTCCGTACGAAGCCGTCCGCGCCCGACGACGCCGGCGCCACGACCGCCCAGGGCAACGAGAGCGCCCCGAGCCCCACAGTCGCCACGGCCGCTCTGCCGTGGTTCACAGCTGACTCCGCACCGTCAGAGAACCGGTCCACGACGAAGGGACATTCGTGAGCACCCAACGGAGGATGAGCGCGGCCGGCGTCGCGCTGATGCTCGGCGGCGCGGGGATCCTGCTGGCCGCGAGCCCCGCCCAGGCAGCAGCCGAGGTGTCGTACAGCACGGAGTGCATACCCCCGCCCATCTCCGGTCTGCCGCCGGTGCAGGGCACCACCAAGGTGCAGATCACCGCGCCCGCCGAGGCCAAGGTCGGCGACGAGGTCGAAGTGGTCTGGAAGTTCGTCGCGGCGGCTTCCAAGAACCCCGACGTCCTCGACCTGGACAAGGACACGGTGAAGCCGACCGGCACGCTCAAGGCGGCCGGCGCGCAGACCGCGGACATCGCCATGGAGGGGACGCGCACCAATCCGCCGATCCCCAAGAACAGCCCGATGGTGCTGTCCGACATGAAGGGGAAGATCAAGCTGACGAAGGCGGGCGACCTGACGCTGACGCCCGGCGCGTACAACATCAACGTCTCCAAGCCGCTGTCCACCGACACCAAGTGCGCGCCGAAGGAGCCGGTCGCGGCTGGGGCGACGATCAAGGTGAAGGACGGCGGGGGCGGTACGACGAGCGGCGGCACGACGACGTCAGGGGGCACGACCTCGGGCGGAACGACGAGCGGCGGCACCACGTCGGGCGGCACCACGTCAGGCGGCACGACCTCCGGCGGTACGACCTCCGGCGGCGCCGCCTCCGGCGGTACGACGAGCGGCGGCGGGGGCGGCGGCCAGACCGACTTCCCCGGCAAGACCGTCAACGTCACGTACGACTGCAAGTCCCCCGGCCCCCAGGGCATCAAGACCCCCATCACCGTCAACGCCAAGAAGAACGGCGGGAGCTACGACATCACCGTCAAGACCGGCGAGTCCGTGATGAACAGCCCCGCCCCGCTCCCCGCCGGCGCGCTCAAGGGCTCCATGGCGATCGTCCTCGGCGGCGCCGACAAGGGCACGGTCAACACCGTGGGCCAGCCCAACA
The DNA here is from genome assembly GCF_040681075.1 of Streptomyces sp. NPDC051907. NCBI lineage: Bacteria > Bacillati > Actinomycetota > Actinomycetes > Kitasatosporales > Streptomycetaceae > Streptomyces > Streptomyces sp. NPDC051907. The sequence continues at coordinate 67,687 of NZ_JBFAYB010000045.1, forward strand.
AGGACCCGATCGAGGCGGGCAAGCCCGTCGGGATCGGCGATCTGAAGGGCGTCTACAAGCCCGGCGCGAGCGGCAAGTCCACACTCAGCCCCGGCACCCTGACCATCGACGTCAACCTGGGCGGCCAGAAGATCGACATCCCCTGCCAGGTGAAGGGCTCCGCGGCGGTCTCGCTCGAACTCGACACGGCGGCCCAGCCCGGCGGCGCCTCCGGCGGCACGAGCACGTCCGGCGGCACGGCCTCCGGCGGAACGTCCGGCGGCGGCACGAGCACCAGCGGCGGCCTCGCCCAGACCGGCGCCGAGGACAACGGCGCCCTGCGCGCCCTGGCCCTCGTCGCCGGCACGGTGATCCTGCTGGGCGGCGCGGTGTTCACGTTCACCCCGTGGCGACGGCTGCGCGGCACCCGCTAGCAAACAGGTGGTGCACGACGGCGGAGGGGGGGGGCGGGGGGGGGTCCGGTGGTGGGGGGCCGGCCCCGGCGGGGCGGCGGGCCGCGCGCGGGGGGGGTGGGGGGGCCCCCGC
>NZ_JBFAYB010000046.1:0-66441 GCF_040681075.1 Streptomyces sp. NPDC051907
CCATTATGGTCCCGGCGGCCCTTCCCGCGCTGGACCACGAGGGCGACGCCCTGCGCGAGCGCGCCGATCCGCCGGCCGGACCGGGCCGGGGCGAGCGCCCTGCCGCCCGCGGCGTCGAGTCCGCCCGCGGTGCGGCTCTGCCCGGGCGGGGCCCCGCCGAAGACGCGTCCCCACTGGGAGAGCCGGTCCCGGCCCTCCGACAGCAGGAGCACCAGATACCCGGAGGCCGCCAGCAGGAACCAGAGCCAGCTCGCGCCGCCGCCGGACAGCCCGGCGGCCACGGAGTACAGCGCCAGCAGCGGCAGCCCGGCCGGGGCCGCCGCGCGGTACGTCACCGCGAGCGCGTCGACCGCGAGGCCGATGATCAGCACGCCGCCGACCACCATCAGCCGGATGCCCTCGGTCGCCGGCGCCGGGATCGCGTACCGCCCGACGTCGTCGCCGCCCGCGCTGAGCAGATCGCTGAAGTGCTGGACTGCCTCGGGCCCGGGGACGATGCCGAGGAGGGCCTGCTCCCGGGCGAAGACCACGGTGAGCAGAAGCAGCGTCGTGAGCGCCTGGACCGCCACCGTCAGCGGCCGCGCCAGCGGCGCCCGTCTGGCCAGCGCCCCCGCCCCGCTCTGGAGCGCCAGCAGGAACGCGGCCTGCAGCATCCAGGTGGCCGGATCGACCAGCGGCAGCAGTGCGCCCGCCGCCATCAGGGTGGCGGCGAAGGCGCACAGCGCGAGCCTTCCGCGACCGCTCATGACCAACCCCCAGAGAAACCGTTCGTGTCGCCGTCGGAGGGCGCGGGCCGCCGCGTCGGCCTGGGCGAGGCCCCGGGCGCGAACGGGGACCGCGGTGCGGCGTCCGGCGCGGCGGGCTCGGACCCGGGCGTCCGGTGTGCCGCGGAGTCGCCCGAGGGCTTGGAGAACGCCGACTTCGGCGAGGGGCCCGAGGGCATGGAGAACGCGGACGCCGACGCGGCGCCCGACCGTCCCAGCCGCCCGGACGCAGCCGCGGCGCCGCCGGCCCGCGGGGCCTCAGGAGCCGTCGAGGGCCCCGACAGCCCGGAGGAGTCCAGCCGCTGGCGGCCCGCCTGCTGCCACAGGTCCGGGAGCGACGCCCCCGGCTGCACGGCCAGCGCGGTCCAGCCCGCCTCCCGCAGCTGCCGCAGCCTCTCGTCGACCGCCCCGGCCACCGCGCCGCTCGTCGCCCACGTCCCGCTGTCCAGGACGAAGGCCACCGCCGCGCCGCTGCGCTGGCGCATCCTGGCCGCCAACGACGCCTGCTCCTCGTCCAGATCGCCGAAGAAGGCGACCAGAAGTCCTTCGTTCCCGCCGCGCAGCACGTCGTACGCGCGCGAGAGCCCCGCGCCGTCGGAGTGGTCGACGACCGCGAGCGTGTCCATCATCAGCCCCGCGGCCTCCGCGGACTCCTGGCTCGACCCAGCGAAGCCGTCGCCGCCCTCGCTGGGCACCGAGCTCCCGGTGTCCGTCAGCAGCCGGACCGCGAAGCCCCGCTCCAGCATGTGCACCAGGGCCGACGCCGCGCCCGAGACCGCCCACTCGAAGGCGGAGTCGGGGCCCGCGCCCTGGTAGGCGAGGCCGCGGGTGTCCAGCAGGACCGTGCACCTGGCCCGCTGCGGTTGCTCCTCGCGGCGCACCATCAGCTCGCCGTAGCGCGCGGTCGAGCGCCAGTGCACCCGGCGCAGATCGTCGCCGTAGCGGTAGGTACGAGGGATCACGTCGTCGTCGCCTGCCAGCGCCAGCGAGCGGTGCCGCCCGTCGCCGTACCCCGCGGCCTCGCCCGCCAGCCGCACCGGCGGCAGCGGCTCGGTCCGCGGAATGACGGTGAGCAGGTCGAAGGCGCTGAAGGAGCGGGTCAGCTCGCACATGCCGAAGGGGTCGCTCAGCCTCAGCTGGAGCGGCCCGAGCGGATAGCGGCCGCGCAGGTCGGAGCGGACGCGGTACGAGACCTCGCGCCGGCCGCCCGCCTCCACCCGGTCCAGTACGAAACGGGGGCGCGGACCGAGCACGTACGGCACGTGGTCCTGGAGCATCAGCAGTCCGGTGGGCAGCCGCGAGACGTTGTCCATCCGCAGATGGACGCGCGCCTCGGAGCCCGAGGGCACCCGCGAGGGCGAGAGCCGGCGGCTGCCGGCGACGCGGTAGCGGGTGCGGTAGAGCACGGCCACGCAGACCAGCGGCAGCACGGCGAGCAGCAGCCCGACCCGGAGCAGGTCGCCCTGCCCCAGGACGTACGCGCACACCGCCGCCGCCACGCCGGCCGCCAGGAACGAGCGGCCGCGCGTGGTCAGCCCGCCCAGGGCCGCCCGCACTCCGCTCGTGTCCCGCTCGCCGTCGTGGTCCTGGCCCTCAGCTGCCGCGGACCTGCCCTGGGAAGCGGCGGACGCGCCCTCCGAGACGGCGGGGGTCCCGGCGGACATCACAGCCGCCGGGCGCCGGGCTGCTGGCCGTACAGCGGCGGCTGGGCCGGTCCGCCCTGGACATAGCCGCCGTCGGTGCTGCCGGTCGTGGGCACGGGCGTGCGCTGCAGGATCTCCAGCACGACCTGCTCGGACGTACGACGGTTCAACTGGGCCTGCGCGGTGGGCAGCAGCCGGTGCGCGAGGACCTGGACCGCCAGCGCCTGGACGTCGTCCGGCAGGGCGTAGTCACGGCCGGAGAGCGCGGCGGAGGCCTTCGCGGCACGCAGCAGGTGCAGCGTGGCGCGCGGCGAGGCGCCGAGCCTGAGGTCCGGGTGGCTGCGGGTCGCGCCCACCAGCTCGACCGCGTAGCGCCGCACGGACTCGGCGACGTGGACCGAGCGGACCGCCTCGATGAGCTTGACGACGTCATGGGCGTGCGCCACCGGCTGGAGGTCGTCGAGCGGCGAGATCCCGCCGTGCACGTCCAGCATCTGCAGCTCGGCGTCCGCGCTGGGGTAGCCGATCGACACCCGCGCCATGAAGCGGTCGCGCTGCGCCTCCGGCAGCGGGTAGGTGCCCTCCATCTCCACCGGGTTCTGGGTGGCCACCACCATGAAGGGGCTGGGCAGTTCGTAGGTGTTGCCGTCGATGGTGACCTGGCGCTCCTCCATCGACTCCAGCAGCGCGGACTGCGTCTTCGGCGAGGCGCGGTTGATCTCGTCGCCGATCACGATCTGCGCGAAGATCGCGCCCGGCTTGAACTCGAAGTCGCGGCGCTGCTGGTCGAAGATCGACACACCGGTGATGTCGGACGGCAGCAGGTCCGGCGTGAACTGGATACGCCGCACCGAACAGTCGATGGAACGCGCCAGCGCCTTGGCCAGCATCGTCTTGCCCACGCCCGGCACATCTTCGATGAGCAGATGCCCCTCGGCGAGCAGCACGGTCAGCGAAAGCCGTACGACCTCAGGCTTGCCCTCGATCACACCCTCGATCGACCTGCGGACACGCTCCGCCGTCGTCGTCAGATCTGTGAGGCTCGCTCGATCGTCATAGGTCGTCACCCGGCCCTCCTCGGCCCGTTCACGGGCCGGTGGCTCTTCGAACGGCCCCGGCCCACCCCAAAACACGGACACCGTCTCCGGATGGTTCCGGAGGGCGTCACACCCGCATTCTTGTTGCCGTTACCGCGTTGTGTCACTCGCCTGTGGATAAGTGGGTGGGATATGGGGGCTTTGCCTTATTTTCTCAGGTGTAAAGCCGCTCACGCGACAGGACCGAGCTCACTCAGCGACACCAAACGCATCCGGCGGCATTAAGATCGCACACCCTCCGCGCGCTCACTCGGCGGGGTCGATCTCCCGCAGCAGACCCTGCTTGACGTCGAAGACGAAGCCGCGCACATCGTCGGTGTGCACGAGGAACGGCGAGGTGCGCACCCGCTGCATCGACTGCCGTACATCCTGGTCCACGTCCCGGAACGCCTCCACCGCCCACGACGGACGCTGCCCCACCTCGTCCTCCAGCTCGTGCCGGAAGTCCTCGGTCAGGCTCTCCAGACCGCAGGTGGTGTGGTGGACCAGCATGACGCTGCGGGTGCCGAGCGCCCGCTGGCTGATCGTGAGGGAGCGGATCACGTCGTCCGTGACCACGCCGCCGGCGTTGCGGATCGTGTGGCAGTCGCCCAGCTCCAGCCCGAGCGCGTCGTGCAGGTCGAGCCGGGCGTCCATGCAGGCCACCACGGCGACGCGGAGCACGGGGCGGGCGTCCATGCCGGGGTCCTGGAAGTCGGCGGCGTAGCGCCGGTTCGCCTCGACGAGACGGTCCGTGACCGTCTCGCCGGAGCGCACGGCGTCGGGGGAGGGGTGCGCGGAAGTCGACATGGGGACGACGGTAGTGCGCACGGGGGCCGCCAGTCCGCTGTGAGAGGGGACAAAGAACGTCAATGAGGCTTGTTGTGAGGTAACCCACAGGTGTGCAGTCACCGCCTCCGTACGAGTGAGATCCCGTGCCCGACGGCCCATCCCGTCACACCCAGCGCGACGCGCCTGCCGGTTGATTGACCGGCGGGGCCCGTGGACTAAAGTGACGCGCAGTTCACGGACACATCCTGCACATTTCCAAACTTCCCCCCGCGTGTGCGGCGTACGTGCGGCTCGGCCTCCTCCCGCTCGCGGTCGGCCGACGCCCCTTCGAGGCGCCGGCGGACCACCTCCCCTTCTCCGAGCGGGCGGGGACTCGGCGGCGCATACGTCCGCGCGGGACCTGAGAGGGCGCATGAGCGAGACCCGACACGTCCCGGTGATGCTCCAGCGGTGCCTGGACCTGTTGGCCCCGGCGCTCCAGGAGCCGGGCGCGGTGGTGGTCGACTGCACCCTCGGCCTCGGCGGGCACAGCGAGGCGCTGCTCGCCCGCTTCCCCGAGGCCAGGCTGGTGGCGCTGGACCGGGACACCGAGGCGCTGCGGCTGTCGGCCGAGCGGCTCGCCCCCTTCGGCGACCGGGCCGACCTGGTGCACGCCGTCTACGACGAACTGCCCGAGGTGCTGGACCGCCTGGGCGTTCCACGCGTCCAGGGCGTGCTGTTCGACCTCGGCGTCTCCTCGATGCAACTGGACGAGGCCGAGCGCGGGTTCGCCTACGCCCAGGACGCCCCGCTCGACATGCGCATGGACCAGACGACCGGCGTCAGCGCCGCCGAGGTCCTCAACACCTACCCGCCCGGCGAGCTGGTGCGGATCCTGCGCATGTACGGCGAGGAGAAGCAGGCCAAGCGGATCGTCTCCGCGGTCGTGCGCGAGAGGGAGAAGGAGCCCTTCGCCAACAGCGCCCGGCTGGTCGAGCTGATCCGCGACGCGCTCCCGCAGGCCGCCAAGCGCACCGGAGGCAACCCGGCCAAGCGCACCTTCCAGGCGCTGCGGATCGAGGTGAACGGCGAGCTGACCGTGCTGGAGCGGGCGATCCCGGCCGCGGTCAAGGCGCTCGCGGTCGGCGGGCGGATCGCCGTCCTGTCGTACCACTCCCTGGAGGACCGGCTGGTCAAGCAGGTCTTCGCGGCCGGCGCGGCCAACACGGCGCCGCCAGGCCTGCCGGTGGTGCCCGAGGAGTACCAGCCCCGGTTGAAGCTGCTGACGCGCGGCGCGGAGCTGCCCACGGAGGAGGAAGTCGCCGAGAACCGCCGGGCGGCGCCCGCGCGGCTTCGGGGAGCGCAGCGCATCCGGGAGGACAATCGGTGAGCGACGCGAGCGGGGAGATCCGGTGAGCACAGCGGCCAAGCAGTTGAAGGGACGGGCCGCGCGGCTGGCGCGGCTGCTGCCCACCGGGCCGGGCGCCGCGGCTCGGACGCCGTTCGTCCTGCTGGTCGTCCTCCTCCTCGGCGGCGGGCTGATCATGCTCCTGCTGCTGAACTCCTCGCTCAACCAGGGCTCGTTCAAGCTGAGCGAGCTCAAACGGCAGACCACCGAGCTCACCGACGAGCAGCAGGCGCTCCAGCGGGACGTGGACAGCTACTCGGCGCCGGGCGCGCTCGCGCGCCGGGCCCGCGAGCTGGGGATGGTGCCCGGCGGCAGCCCCGCCTTCCTCGACGCCGACGGGAAGGTGCGCGGCGTGCCCGGGCAGGCGTCCGCGCCGCCCGCCGCCGATCCGTCGCCCATGGACGCCCAGGACCCTGCGGCGGCCTCGGCGTCGCCCTCGCTGCCGGTCTCGGCCTCCGCCGTGAGCCCGCCGTCCCCCTCGGCCCCCGCCTCCCCCTCGCCCCAGGCCGCCCCCGCCGCCCCGCCCGCCCCCTCTCCCGCCGTCTCGGCGCAGGCGGGCCAGGCCCCGGCAGGACCGGCGGCGGCAGCCCCCGCAGACGCCTCAGCCCCCGCGAGCGGCTCCCAGCCCTCGCTCCCGCCCGCGAAGCCGATCCCGACGATCCCCGGCAGGTGACGCAGTGCCCCCGAAGGAACCACCGCGCCGCCGGGTGCCGGGGCAGCCCGCCCGGCGGCCCTCCGCGCGTCCGCCGGCCCGCCCCGCGGCCCGCCGGCCGCGCCCGGCCTCGATCCGGCTCGGCAGCCCCCGCCCCCGGCTTCGGCTGGTCAGCCTCGGTCTGACCCTGGTGATGCTGGTCTTCGTCGTACGCCTCCTCCAGGTGCAGGCGGTCGACGCCAGCGCGTACGCCGCCAAGGCGGAGAAGAATCGCTACCTCAGCCACACCCTCGCCGCCGAGCGCGGCGAGATCACCGACCGGGCCGGCATCGCGCTCGCCACCAGCGTCGACGCGCACGACATCACCGCCGACCCGCAGATGTTCACGCCCGAGGAGAGCAAGGTCGCCGACGCCCCGCGCGAGGCGGCCGCGCTGCTCGCCCCGATCCTCGGCAAGGACGCCGCCGAGATCGCCGAGAAGCTGAGGACCAAGTCCCGCTACACCGTCCTGGCCCGCCGCCAGACCCCCCAGGTGTGGAACCAGATCAAGGACCTCAAGAGCGTCTTCGCCGAGAAGGCGCGCGAGGACGAGCGCAAGGGGGGCCCGGGCGCGAACGTGCTCGGCGGCGTCTTCCAGGAGCCGAGCAGCAAACGCGTCTACCCCAACGGCGACCTCGCCGCCGGGATACTGGGCTACGTCAACGCCGAGGGCCGCGGAGGCGGCGGCGTGGAGTCCATGCTCGACAAGGAGCTCGCCGGCAAGGACGGCGAGATCACCTTCGCCCAGTCGGGCGGCCGGCGCGTGCCCACCGCGGGCTCCCGCGAGGTCCCCGCGGTCCCCGGCTCCGACATCGAGCTGACCATCGACCGCGACATCCAGTGGGCCGCCCAGCAGGCCATCGCCGAGCAGGTGGAGACCTCCAAGGCGGACCGCGGCTACGTGATAGTGCAGAGCACCCGCACCGGCGAGGTCCTCGCCATGGCCAACGCGCCGGGCTTCGACCCCAACGACCTCTCCCAGGCCGACTCGGCCGCCATGGGCAACGCGGCGCTCCAGGACGCGTACGAGCCGGGCTCCACCGCCAAGGTGATGTCCATGGCCGCCGTGCTGGAGGAGAAGAAGGCCGTGCCCGGCACCCATGTCGTCGTCCCCAACCGGCTGCACCGCGGCGACCGGCTCTTCAAGGACGACATCGACCACCCGACCTGGTACCTCACGCTCAACGGCGTGCTCGCCAAGTCCAGCAACATCGGCACCATCCTGGCCACCGGCCAGCTGGGCAAGAGCCAGCCCGAGGCCAACAAGGTGCTCCACTCCTATCTGCGCAAGTTCGGCATGGGCAGCCCGAGCGGGCTGGACTACCCGGGAGAGACGTCGGGCATCCTCGCCAAGCCGCAGGACTGGTCGACCTCGCAGCAGTACACGATCCCCTTCGGACAGGGCCTCTCGCTCAACGCCATGCAGGCGGCCTCGGTCTACTCGACCATCGCCAACGGCGGCGTGCGCATCGAGCCCACCCTGGTCCGCGGACACCGCGGCGCCGACGGGCGCTTCACCCCGGCCCCCGCCCCCAAGAAGACCCGGGTGGTCGGCGAGCAGACCGCGAAGACCGTGGCCACGATGCTGGAGTCGGTCGTCGGCGACGAGGAGGGGACCGGCACCAAGGCCCGCATCCCCGGCTACCGCGTCGCGGGCAAGACCGGCACCGCCAACCGCGTCGACCCGGAGACGGGCCGCTACCAGGGCTACACCGCCTCCTTCGCCGGCTTCGCACCCTCCGACGACCCCGAGATCACCGTCTACTGCGCCATCCAGAACCCGACCTCGGGCAGCTACTTCGGCGGCCAGATCTGCGGTCCGGTCTTCCAGAAGGTCATGGCGTTCGCCCTCAAGACCCTGCAGATCGCGCCGACCGGCAAAGCCCCCGCCCGGCTGCCCGTCGCCTTCAAACCCGGCGAGTGACGACCGAGGAACCATCAGTGACAACCATCACCTCCGATTCCGGGAACCAGCCGCACGGCCGCGGGGCCGACGACGCCGCTGCCTCCCGCGCCCCGCAGCAGTCCACGCCCGGCGACCGTGCGGAGGGGGCCCCCTCATTTAGCCCCCGGCCGGGTGCGCCCGGTACGCTCACCGCCGTGTCACACGCTGATCAGTACCGAACCGCCCAGCAGGACGCCCCCGCGCAGCATCCGGGCGCGCCCCGCCCGGACCGGCCCCGTCCGACGTCCCTCGGGGAGCTGGCCGCCCGGCTGGGCGCGAAGCCCCCGAGCGCGAAGACCCCGGGCTCCGGCGAGGTCACCGGCATCACCCACGACTCGCGGGCGGTACGCCCCGGTGACGTGTACGCCGCCCTGCCCGGCGCCCGCTTCCACGGCGCCGACTTCGCGGCCCAGGCCGCGGACCTCGGGGCGGCCGCGATCCTCACCGACGCGGCGGGCCAGGAACGCGCGGCCGCGACCGGCCTGCCCGTCCTGCTCGCCGAGAGCCCACGCGGCCGCATGGGGGAGCTCGCCGCCGAGATCTACGGGCACCCAGGCGACGATCTGCTGCAGATCGGCATCACCGGCACCTCGGGCAAGACCACCACGGCGTACCTTGTCGAGGGCGGACTGCGCGCCGGCGGGCGCGCGACCGGCCTGATCGGCACGGTCGAGATGCGCATCGGCGACGAGCGGATCAAGTCCGAGCGCACCACCCCCGAGGCCACCGACCTCCAGGCGCTCTTCGCGGTCATGCGCGAACGCGGCGTCGAGGCGGTCGCCATGGAGGTCTCCAGCCACGCCCTCGTGCTCGGCCGGGTCGACGGCTGCGTCTTCGACGTCGCCGTCTTCAACAACCTCAGCCCCGAGCACATGGAGTTCCACTCGGGCATGGAGGACTACTTCCAGGCCAAGGCGCAGCTGTTCACCCCGCAGCGCAGCAAGGTCGGCGTCCTCAACTTCGACGACGAGTACGGCCGCAGGCTGGTCAAGGAGGCGACCGTGCCGGTCGTCACGTTCTCCGCCGAGGGCCACCCGGACGCCGACTGGCGGGCCGAGGACGTCGAAGTGGGCTCCCACGGCTCCACGTTCACCGCGGTCGGCCCCAGCGGCGAGCGGGTGCGCGCCGAGGCCCCGCTGCCCGGCCCCTTCAACGTGGCCAACACCCTGGCCGCCGTCGTCACCCTCGCCGTGGCCGGAATCGACCCGCAGACCGCGGCCGACGGCGTCGCCGCCGTGCCCGGCGTCCCGGGCCGTCTGGAGCGGGTGGACGCGGGCCAGCCCTACCTCGCGGTCGTCGACTACGCGCACAAGACCGACGCCGTCGAGTCCGTCCTGCGCTCCCTGCGCAAGGTCACCCAGGGCAAGGTGCACATCGTGCTCGGCTGCGGCGGCGACCGCGACGAGACCAAGCGCGGCCCCATGGGCGCCGCCGCCGCGCGGCTGGCCGACACCGCCGTGCTGACCTCCGACAACCCACGCTCCGAGGACCCGCTCGCGATCCTCGCCGCGATGCTCGCCGGCGCCGCCGAGGTGCCGATCCACGAGCGCGGCGACGTCCTGGTCGACGCCGACCGGGCGGCGGCCATCGCCGCCGCCGTCGCCCGCGCCCAGCCCGGCGACACCGTGCTGGTCGCCGGCAAGGGCCACGAGCAGGGCCAGGACATCGCCGGGGTGGTCCGTCCCTTCGACGACCGCCAGGTACTGCGCGCCGCCATCAGCGCCCGCTTCCACGAGAACCCCCAGGGATGACCAAGTGATCGCCCTCTCCCTCGCCGAGATCGCCGAAATCGTCGGCGGGCAGTCGTACGACATACCGGATCCAGCCGTACGGATCACCGGCCCCGTCGTCATCGACTCCCGCGCGGTGCAGCCCGGCAGCCTCTTCGCCGCCTTCGCCGGCGAGCACGTCGACGGCCACGACTACGCCGAGCGCGCCGTCGCGGCGGGCGCGGCGGCCGTGCTGGCCACCCGGCCCCTCGAAGTCCCCGCGATCGTCGTGGACGACGTCCAGAGCGCGCTGGGCGCGCTGGCCCGCGCGGTCGTCAGCCGGCTCGGCGTCGACGTCGTCGCGCTCACCGGCTCGGCCGGCAAGACCTCCACCAAGGACCTGATCGCCCAGGTCGTCCAGCGCCACGCCCCGACGGTGTGGACGCCCGGCTCGCTGAACAACGAGATCGGCCTGCCGCTCACCGCCCTCACCGCCTCCGAGGAGACCAGGCATCTGGTCCTGGAGATGGGCGCCCGCGGCATCGGCCACATCCGCTACCTCACCTCTCTGACGCCGCCGAGGATCGGCCTCGTGCTCAACGTGGGATCCGCCCACATCGGCGAGTTCGGCGGCCGCGCGCAGATCGCCCAGGCCAAGGGCGAGTTGGTCGAGGCCCTGCCGCACGACGGCGCCGCGATCCTCAACGCGGACGACCCCCTCGTACGGGCCATGGCGCCCCGCACCAAGGCGCGCGTCCTGCTGTTCGGCGAGGCCCTGGACGCCGACGTACGCGCCGAGAACGTCCGGCTCACGGACGCCGGACAGCCCTCCTTCAGCCTTCACACACCCACCGGGTGCAGTGACGTGACCATGCGGCTGTACGGTGAGCACCACGTGTCGAACGCGCTCGCCGCGGCCGCCGTCGCCCATGAGCTGGGCATGTCCGTCGACGAGATCGCCCTCGCGCTCTCCGAGGCGGGCGCCCTCTCCCGCTGGCGCATGGAGGTCACCGAGCGTCCGGACGGCGTGACGATCGTCAACGACGCCTACAACGCGAACCCCGAGTCCATGCGAGCCGCTCTGCGCGCGCTCGCGGCCATGGGCAAGGGACGCCGTACGTGGGCGGTGCTCGGCCAGATGGCCGAGCTCGGCGACGAAGCGCTCGCCGAGCACGACGCGGTCGGACGGCTCGCCGTCCGGCTCAACGTCAGCAAGCTCGTCGCAGTCGGGGGCAGGGAAGCGTCCTGGTTGCAACTGGGCGCATATAACGAGGGTTCGTGGGGTGAGGAGTCGGTGCACGTGTCCGACGCGCAGGCGGCGGTCGACCTGTTGCGCAGTGAACTGCGGCCAGGAGACGTCGTGCTGGTGAAGGCTTCCAGGTCGGTGGGTCTCGAGCGGGTCGCCCAGGCGCTGCTCGAGAACACAGCCGAGGGCGAGGTCGCCGGCCGATGAGGCAGATCCTCTTCGCGGGAGCCATCGGGCTCTTCCTGACCCTGGTCGGCACCCCGCTGCTGATCAAGCTGCTGGCCCGCAAGGGATACGGGCAGTTCATCCGCGACGACGGCCCGCGCAGCCACGGCAGCAAGAAGGGCACGCCCACCATGGGCGGCATCTCCTTCATCCTGGCCACGCTCATCGCCTACGCCCTGGCCAAGGTGATCACCGGCGAGGACCCGACCTTCTCGGGCGTCCTGGTGCTCTTCCTGATGGCGGGCATGGGCCTGGTCGGCTTCCTCGACGACTACATCAAGATCGTCAAGCAGCGCTCGCTCGGTCTGCGGGCCAAGGCCAAGATGGCCGGCCAGCTGATCGTCGGCATCGCCTTCGCCGTGCTGTCGCTGCAGTTCGCCGACAGCCGCAACAACACCCCGGCCTCCACCAAGCTGTCCTTCATCACGGACTTCGGCTGGGCGATCGGCCCGGTGCTGTTCGTCGTCTGGGCGCTGTTCATGATTCTCGCCATGTCGAACGGCGTGAACCTGACGGACGGTCTGGACGGCCTGGCCACCGGCGCGTCGGTGATGGTCTTCGGCGCGTACACCTTCATCGGGCTGTGGCAGTTCCAGGAGTCCTGCGCCAACGCGATGACGCTGACCAACCCGGACGCCTGCTTCGAGGTACGAGATCCACTCGACCTCGCGGTCGTCGCCTCCGCGCTGATGGGCGCCTGCTTCGGCTTCCTGTGGTGGAACACCTCGCCCGCCAAGATCTTCATGGGCGACACCGGCTCGCTCGCCCTCGGCGGCGCGCTCGCGGGTCTGGCGATCTGCTCCCGCACGGAGCTGCTGCTCGCCCTCCTCGGCGGCCTCTTCGTCCTGATCACCCTCTCCGTGGTCATCCAGGTCGGCTCCTTCAAGATGACCGGCAAGCGGGTCTTCAAGATGGCGCCGCTCCAGCACCACTTCGAGCTCAAGGGGTGGTCCGAAGTCCTTGTCGTGGTCCGTTTCTGGATCATTCAGGGCATGTGCGTCATCGTGGGTCTGGGGCTCTTCTACGCAGGATGGGCAGCCGACAAGTGAGCAACCGGGACTGGCAGGGCAAGCGGATCACCGTCGCGGGACTCGGCGTGAGCGGCATCAGCGCCGCCCGCGCCCTGGCCGGCCTCGGCGCCTCGGTCACCGTCGTGGACGGCGGCGACAGCGAGGCGCACCGCGGGCGCGCGGCCCACTTGGCCGAGCTCGGCGTCGCCGTCCGCCTCGGCGACGCCGACACCCTGCCCGAGGGGACCGACCTCGTCGTCACCTCGCCCGGCTGGAAGCCGTCCAGCCCGCTCTTCGAGGCGGCCGCTCAGGCGGGCGTGGACGTCGTCGGCGACGTCGAGGTCGCCTGGCGGCTGCGCGGCCCGGACGCGGCCCCCTGGCTCGCGATCACCGGCACCAACGGCAAGACCACGACGACGCGGATGCTCGCCTCGATCCTGTCGGCCGCCGGTCTGCGCACCGCCGCGATCGGCAACATCGGCACGCCGATCGTCGACGTGGTCACCGGCGAGGAGAAGTACGACGTGCTCGCCGTCGAGCTCTCCAGCTACCAGCTGCACTGGGCGCCCTCGCTGCGCGCCCACTCGGCCGCGGTGCTCAACCTCGCACCCGACCACCTCGACTGGCACGGCTCCATGGAGGCGTACGCCGCCGACAAGGGCCGGATCTACGAGGGCAACACGGTCGCCTGCGTCTACAACGCCGCCGACCCCGCCACCGAGGACCTGGTGCGCGAGGCGGACGTCGAGGAGGGCTGCCGGGCGATCGGCTTCACCCTGGGCGCGCCCGGCCCCTCCCAACTCGGCGTCGTCGACGGGATCCTGGTCGACCGCGCCTTCGTGGCCAACCGGCACAAGCACGCCCAGGAGCTCGCCGAGGTCGCGGACGTCAATCCGCCCGCCCCGCACAACATCGCCAACGCGCTGGCCGCCGCGGCGCTCGCCCGCGCCTTCGGCGTCGCCCCCGCGGCCGTGCGCGACGGGCTGCGCGCCTTCCGCCCGGACGCGCACCGCATCGAGCACGTCGCAGACGTGGCCCAGGTCGCGTACGTCGACGACTCCAAGGCCACCAACACCCACGCGGCACAGGCTTCCCTGGCCGCCTACGAGCCGATCGTGTGGATCGCGGGCGGCCTGGCCAAGGGCGCGGCCTTCGACGAGCTCGTGGCGGAGTCGGCGAAGCGGCTGCGCGGCGTCGTGCTGATCGGCGCGGACCGCGCCCTGATCCGCGAAGCCCTCGCGCGACACGCCCCCGAGGTCCCGGTCGTCGACCTCGACCGGACCGACACTGGGGCGATGTCGGCGGCGGTCGCGGAGGCGGCCCGGCTCGCCCGGCCAGGGGACACGGTCCTGCTGGCCCCGGCCTGCGCCTCGATGGACATGTTCGCCGACTACAACAAGCGAGGCGAGGCGTTCGCGGACGCGGTCCGCGCTCTCGCCGCCGAGCGCGCCTGACCGCCCCGACCTCGCACCGTGCCGCGGATCTTGGGACCCGGGATCCGGGCAGGCCGCGCCAGGCACGACTGGAGGGGACAGCGATCATGGAATTCCAGCCCGTCCGGCGTGTGAGGGCGAAGCTGCCGCCGAGGCGACCCGCGCCCGCCCTCGCCGGCCTGCCCGCCTCCGCCGGGCCGTCCGGCCCGTCCGGTCTGCCCCGGCTGCCCGGCCTCGCGCTGCGCAGCAGGACCGCCGGCGCCCGCGGGCCCGCCGCGGGCCGGAAGGCCAAAAGCGCGTCAGGCGGCCCCTCCCGCCCTCCGCGCGGCAGCGGCCTACGGCTGGCCTACGAGCAGGCCAGGCGGGCCTGGGACCGCCCTCTGACCGCCTACTACCTGATCCTCGGCAGCAGCCTGCTGATCACCGCCCTCGGGCTGGTGATGGTGTACTCAGCGTCGATGATCAAGGCGCTGGAGCTCTCGCTGCCCGCGTCGTACTTCTTCCGCAAGCAGTTCCTCGCCGCGGTCATCGGCACCGGTCTGCTGCTGCTCGCCTCCCGGATGCCGGTCAAGCTCCACCGGGCGCTGGCCTACCCGCTTCTCATGGGGACCGTCTTCCTGATGATCCTCGTGCAGGTGCCGGGGATAGGGCACGCGGTCAACGGCAACCAGAACTGGCTCTACCTCGGCGGCCCCTTCCAGCTCCAGCCCAGCGAGTTCGGCAAGCTGGCGCTGATCCTGTGGGGCGCGGACCTGCTCGCCCGCAAACAGGACAAGCGGCTGCTGGCCCAGTGGAAGCACATGCTGGTCCCGCTCGTCCCCATCGCCTTCATGCTGCTCGGCCTGATCATGCTCGGCGGCGACATGGGCACGGCGATCATCCTGACCGCGATCCTCTTCGGCCTGCTCTGGCTCGCGGGAGCGCCCACCCGGCTCTTCGCGGGCGTGCTGGCCGTCGCCGGGCTCGCCGGGACGCTGCTGATCAAGACGAATGAGAACCGGATGTCCCGGCTCTTCTGCGTCGGCGCGATCGAGCTGGGGCCGCAAGGCGAGTGCTGGCAGGCTGTGCACGGCATCTATGCTCTTGCGTCGGGCGGATGGTTCGGTTCCGGTCTTGGTGCAAGTGTGGAAAAATGGGGTCAACTCCCCGAACCGCACACCGACTTCATCTTCGCCATCGCCGGGGAGGAACTGGGCCTGGCGGGGACGCTGTCGGTGCTCGCCCTCTTCGCGGCTCTAGGCTATGCGGGTATCCGCGTGGCCGGACGCACGGAGGATCCCTTCGTGAGGTACGCAGCGGGAGGTGTGACGACCTGGGTCACGGCCCAGGCCGTGGTCAACATCGGTGCGGTGCTCGGCCTGCTGCCGATCGCCGGCGTCCCGCTCCCGCTGTTCTCCTACGGAGGATCGGCCCTGCTGCCGACCATGTTCGCTATCGGGCTGCTGATCGCTTTCGCGCGAGAGGATCCCGCCGCGAAAGCGGCCCTGGCCGTGCGGAGGCCTGGGGTGAGATGGAAGACGATGAGACGGCGCGTCAAGAAGCGTCCGTCCGGAGAGCGGTGAATTTCGGTGCATGTCGTACTCGCCGGTGGGGGGACCGCCGGCCACATCGAGCCCGCGCTCGCCCTCGCGGACGCCCTGCGCAGGCAGGACCCGAGCGTGGGCATCACGGCCCTGGGCACGGAGCGCGGACTCGAGACCAGGCTGGTGCCGGAGCGGGGCTATGAGCTGGCGCTCATCCCCGCCGTTCCGCTGCCGCGCAAGCCGACGCCGGAGCTGATCACCGTTCCCGGGCGGCTGCGCGGCACGATCAAGGCCGCGGAGCAGATCCTGGAGCGCACGAAGGCGGACTGCGTCGTCGGCTTCGGCGGCTATGTCGCGCTGCCCGGCTATCTGGCCGCCAAGCGGCTCGGCGTGCCGATCGTGGTCCACGAGGCCAACGCCCGCCCCGGTCTGGCCAACAAGATCGGTTCGCGGTACGCCGCCGGGGTGGCCGTCGCCACGCCCGACAGCAAGCTGCGCAACTCCCGCTATATCGGCATTCCGCTGCGGCACACCATCGCCACCCTCGACCGGGCCCGGGTGCGCCCCGAGGCGCGTGCGGCCTTCGGCCTCGACCCCAATCTGCCCACGCTGCTGGTCTCCGGCGGCTCGCAGGGCGCCCGCCGCCTCAACGAGGTCGTCCAGCAGATCGCGCCGGTGCTCCAGCGCTCCGGGATCCAGATCCTGCACGCGGTCGGCCCGAAGAACGAACTGCCGCGCGTGGACAACATGCCCGGTATGCCGCCCTATATCCCGGTACCGTACGTGGACAGGATGGATCTTGCGTACGCCGCGGCCGACATGATGCTCTGCCGCGCGGGCGCGATGACCGTCGCCGAGCTCTCCGCCGTGGGCCTGCCCGCCGCCTATGTGCCGCTGCCGATCGGCAACGGCGAACAGCGGCTCAACGCCCAGCCGGTGGTCAAGGCCGGCGGCGGACTGCTGGTCGACGACGCCGAGCTGAGCCCCGAGTGGGTCCAGGGCAACGTTCTTCCGGTGCTCGCCGACCCGCACCGGCTGTACGAGATGTCCCGTGCGGCCGCCGAGTTCGGCCGCAGGGACGCCGACGACCTGCTCGTCGGCATGGTGTACGAGGCGATTGCCGCACGCCGACAGGCGTAGCAGAAGGGCAGGGAGCGTGGCCGGACCGACCACCGCCGAACGCGGTGCACGCAAGCCGCGTCCCCGATCGGGCGGCCCGGCCCGCCGCCCCCGCCGGGGCGGCGGCCCGCCCGGCCGCCTTCGGCTGCGCCTCCCCGGCCGCCGCGCGCTGCTGACCGCGGTGGTCTCGATCCTGCTCCTCGGGGGCGGAGTCTGGTTGTTCTACGGCTCCGAATGGCTGCGCGTCGACCATGTCGAGACCTCGGGGACCGAGGTCCTGACCGCGGACGAGGTGAAGGAGGTGGCGGCGGTCCCGATCGGATCGCCGCTGATTTCCGTCGATACCGACGCCATTGAGGCCAGACTCGTACAGAAGCTGCCGCGTATCGACTCCGTGGAGGTCGTACGGTCATGGCCGCGGGGAATCGGACTGAACGTGATCGAACGGAAGCCGGTCCTGCTCATCGCAAAGGGCGCTAAGTTCGTCGAAGTGGACGACGAGGGAGTCCGGTTCGCCACGGTGGACAAGGCCCCCGAGGGCGTCCCGCTGCTGAAGATGTCGGCCGCGCGGTCGCCGAGTCTGCGCCGTTTCGGGGCGGAGCGACTGCTCGAAGAGGCGGTGAGGGTCAGAGGCGAACTCCCCGCGAAAGTCGCGGCGGACACGAGAGTTGTGACAGTGCGCTCATACGACTACATCTCTTTGGGGTTGACCCGCGGGCGCACGGTGGTCTGGGGCAGCGGCGAGGAGGGCGAGGCGAAGGCGCGGGCGCTCACCGCATTGATGAAGGCGGCGCCCAAGGCCCGGCACTTCGACGTGAGTGCGCCCACTGCCCCTGCCGCGGCGGGGAGTTGACGCACAAACGCCCTGGCCAGCACCCTGGTTGGTCATCGCTATGGGTGATCACATAGGGTGAAAAGAAAAACGGGAGGTTCGGCGTGTTCGTTGAACGTGCGCCACTTGTCGACTTAGTGTCCTGTTCGGAGAGTCCAAGAAACAGACACACTGGTAACCCTAAACTTCAACGTTAGGGTTTGGGTCGGCGTTTCGGACCGTCCCATCGGCATCCGTCGTCGCGACGCGACAACCGCGCAGCGACGACACGTAACTCGAGGCGAGAGGCCTTCGACGTGGCAGCACCGCAGAACTACCTCGCAGTCATCAAGGTCATCGGTGTCGGCGGCGGTGGTGTCAATGCCATCAACCGAATGATCGAGGTCGGTCTCAAGGGCGTCGAGTTCATCGCGATCAACACTGATGCGCAAGCCCTGTTGATGAGCGACGCCGACGTCAAGCTCGACGTCGGTCGTGAACTCACCCGCGGCCTGGGGGCCGGAGCCAACCCCGCAGTCGGCCGCAAGGCGGCAGAAGACCACCGCGAGGAGATCGAGGAGGTCCTCAAGGGGGCCGACATGGTCTTCGTCACCGCCGGCGAAGGCGGCGGCACCGGCACCGGCGGCGCACCCGTCGTCGCCAACATCGCACGCTCGCTCGGCGCGCTGACCATCGGCGTGGTCACCCGGCCGTTCACCTTCGAGGGCCGCCGCCGCGCGAACCAGGCGGAGGACGGCATCGCCGAGCTCCGCGAAGAGGTCGACACCCTCATCGTCATCCCCAACGACCGCCTGCTGTCCATCTCGGACCGCCAGGTCAGCGTCCTGGACGCGTTCAAGTCCGCGGACCAGGTGCTGCTGTCCGGCGTCCAGGGCATCACCGACCTCATCACCACGCCCGGCCTGATCAACCTCGACTTCGCCGACGTCAAGTCCGTGATGTCCGAGGCCGGCTCGGCGCTCATGGGCATCGGCTCGGCGCGCGGCGACGACCGCGCCGTCGCGGCGGCGGAGATGGCCATCTCCTCCCCGCTCCTCGAGGCGTCGATCGACGGCGCTCGCGGCGTGCTGCTCTCCATCTCCGGCGGCTCGGACCTCGGTCTCTTCGAGATCAACGAGGCCGCGCAGCTGGTGAGCGAGGCCGCCCACCCCGAGGCCAACATCATCTTCGGCGCGGTCATCGACGACGCGCTCGGCGACGAGGTCCGGGTCACGGTCATCGCGGCCGGCTTCGACGGCGGCCAGCCGCCGGCCCGCCGGGAGAACGTGATCAGCTCCACCTCCAGCAAGCGCGAGGAGCCGCAGGCCGCTCCGGCGCGCTCCACCGACTCGCGCCAGTCCGGCGGCCTCGGCGCCGTGCCCACGCGCGACGAGCCCCCGGCCGCTCCGGCCGAGCCCGCGCCGGTCGCGAACGACCTCGGCTCGCCGGGCGTTCCGCCGGCCCGCCCGTACCAGGACAGCCAGGCCGAAGAGCTGGACGTCCCGGACTTCTTGAAGTGACCGTGCGGCACGACGCGATACACGCGAGCGGCGCCCACTTCGCCTTCACCGACCGGTGGGGCGGGGTGAGCGCCGTTCCGTACGAGGAGCTCAACCTCGGCGGAGCGGTCGGCGACGACCCCTCGGCCGTGCTGGCCAACCGGGCCGTCGCCGCGAAGGAGCTCGGGCTCGACCCGGGCGCAGTCGTCTGGATGAACCAGGTCCACGGCAAGGACGTCGCCGTGGTGGACGCGCCGTGGGGCGAGGGCCCGATTCCCCCGGTGGACGCCGTGGTCACCGCGCGACGGGGGCTCGCCCTCGCGGTGCTGACCGCGGACTGCACCCCGGTGCTGCTCGTCGACCCGGTGGCCTCGGTCGTGGGCGCCGCGCACGCGGGCCGCCCCGGAATGATCGCGGGCGTGGTGCCCGCGGTGGTCGAGGCGATGAGGGCGCTGGGCGCGGAGCCCGGCCGCATGATCGCCCGCACCGGTCCCGCCGTCTGCGGGCGGTGCTACGAAGTTCCCGAGCAGATGCGCGCCGAGGTGGCCGCGGCGGAGCCGGCGGCCTGGTCCGAGACCAGCTGGGGCACCCCGGCCGTCGACGTCACCGCAGGGGTCCACGCCCAGCTCGAAGCGCTGGGCGTGCGGGACCGCGAGCGCTCGACGGTGTGCACACTGGAATCGCGGGACCACTACTCGTACCGCCGCGACCGCACCACGGGGCGGCTCGCCGGATATGTCTGGCTGGAAGGCTCGTAGACCGAGATGACCGAGACGACGGACCCGACCGCACCGGGCGAGCGCAGAGACGAGCTCGCGTCGAACCTGGCGGCCGTGGAGGAACGTATCTCCTCCGCGTGCGCGGCTGCCGGGCGCAAGCGGGAGGAGGTGACCCTGATCGTGGTCACCAAGACCTACCCCGCGAGCGATGTGCGGCTGCTGAACGAGCTCGGCGTGCGCCATGTCGCCGAGAACAAGGACCAGGACGCGGCGCCGAAGGCCGCCGCCTGCTCGGATCTCGACCTCAGGTGGCACTTCGTCGGGCAGCTTCAGACCAATAAGGTCCGTTCTGTGGCGAGTTATGCGGACATCGTGCAGTCCGTCGACCGCCTCAAGCTCGTTTCGTCGCTGTCCGCGGCCGCGGCGAAGGCGGAGCGCGAGCTCGGCTGTCTGATCCAGGTGGCGTTCGACGCCGAGTCGGGCGAGCGCGGCGAGCGCGGAGGCGTCGCGCCGGACGGGATCGGGGAGTTGGCCGCCGCGGTGGCCGGCGCGCCGGGGCTGCGGCTCGACGGGCTGATGACCGTCGCGCCGCTGGCCGGGCCGTACGCGGGGCGGCAACAGGCGGCGTTCGAGCGGCTGATGGAATTCTCATCCAGCCTGCGCGTCGGGCATCCTGCTGCGAACATGGTGTCAGCAGGGATGAGTGCGGACCTCGAGGAGGCCGTGGCGGCCGGAGCGACACATGTACGCGTCGGCACTGCGGTACTCGGAGACCGACCCCGGCTCGGGTAACGTCGCGAAGCAAGTCGGACCACAGCAGAAAATATGGTCATTCCCGTCGAAAGCGGGCGGACCCAGTGGATCGCGGGCACTTGGTGACGAATGCCGATCCACCACAGAGCGGAGGACTCAGAGAATGGCCGGCGCGATGCGCAAGATGGCGGTCTACCTCGGCCTCGTGGAGGACGATGGGTACGACGGCCGGGGTTTCGATCCCGACGACGACTTCGAACCCGAGCCGGAGCCCGAGCGGGACCACCGGCGGCACCAGCCCCCGCACCAGGTGGAGCGGGAGGAGCCGGTGCGCGCGGTGCAGCCGCCCGCGCAGCGTGAGCCGGTGCCCCGATCCGCTCCGCTTCCTGTTGAAAGTGGACGTCCGGCACGAATCGCCCCCGTGGCATCCATCACACCTGAACGTCCGAGCCTGGAGAAGAACGCACCGGTGATCATGCCCAAGGTCGTGTCCGAGCGGGAGCCGTACCGCATCACCACGCTGCACCCGCGGACCTACAACGAGGCCCGTACCATCGGGGAACACTTCCGCGAGGGCACCCCGGTGATCATGAACCTCACGGAGATGGACGACACGGATGCGAAGCGACTTGTCGACTTTGCCGCCGGACTCGTCTTCGGGCTCCATGGCAGCATTGAGCGAGTGACGCAGAAGGTGTTCCTGTTGTCGCCTGCTAACGTCGATGTCACGGCGGAGGACAAGGCCCGTATCGCAGAGGGCGGATTCTTCAACCAGAGCTGAGAGCACGACACCGGGAACGACCCGGCCGCGAGGCCGGATACGAGAGCACAGGGGAGAGGGAAGCGCGGGATGGGCGTCGCACTACAGGTGGTCTACATCGCGCTGATGTGCTTCCTCATCGTGCTGATCTTCCGGCTGGTCATGGACTACGTCTTCCAGTTCGCCCGTTCATGGCAACCCGGCAAGGCGATGGTGGTCGTTCTGGAGGCCACCTACACTGTCACCGATCCACCGCTCAAGCTCCTGCGGCGGTTCATTCCGCCGCTGCGTCTCGGGGGCGTGGCACTCGACCTGTCCTTCTTCGTTCTGATGATCATCGTCTACATCCTGATCTCCATCGTGAACAGCTTTGCGAGCCGGATGTGAACGATACGGTCTTGCCGACTGCCGACGACTACGTAGAGGTGAAGAAGAGATGCCGCTGACCCCCGAGGACGTGCGGAACAAGCAGTTCACGACGGTCCGCCTCCGAGAAGGCTATGACGAGGACGAGGTCGATGCCTTCCTCGACGAGGTCGAGTCTGAACTGACCCGCCTGCTCCGCGAGAACGAGGACCTGCGCGCCAAGCTGGCCGCGGCGACCCGTGCGGCCGCGCAGAACCAGCAGCAGCAGGGCATGCGCAAGCCGCCGGAGCCGCAGGACGGCCGTGGTCCCGGCGCACCGGTACCCGCCGCCATATCCGGTCCGCCGGTCCAGCAGCAGCCCCCGCAGATGGGTCCGCCCCAGCTGCCCGGCGGTGCTCCGCAGCTGCCCGCCGGTCCCAGCCACGGCGGCCCGCAGGGTCCGGGTCAGCAGATGGGTCCCGGCCCGATGCAGGGCGGCCCCATGGGCGGTCCGATGGGCGGCCCCATGGGCGGTCACGGTCCGCAGATGCCGCAGCCGGGCCAGGGCCCCGGCGGCGACAGCGCCGCCCGTGTCCTCTCGCTGGCGCAGCAGACCGCCGACCAGGCGATCGCGGAGGCCCGCTCCGAGGCCAACAAGATCGTCGGAGAGGCGCGTTCGCGCGCCGAGGGCCTGGAGCGCGACGCGCGCGCCAAGGCGGACGCGCTGGAGCGGGACGCTCAGGAAAAGCACCGCGTGGCGATGGGCTCGCTGGAGTCCGCGCGCGCGACGCTGGAGCGCAAGGTCGAGGACCTGCGTGGCTTCGAGCGCGAGTACCGCACGCGACTGAAGTCGTACCTGGAGAGCCAGCTGCGTCAGCTGGAGACCCAGGCGGACGACTCCCTCGCGCCGCCGCGGACCCCCGCGACCGCCTCGCTGCCGCCGAGCCCCTCGATGAGCGGCTCGATGGCGCCGGCCGGTGCGGGTGCGATGGGTCACACGATGGGCGGCGCCCCCTCCATGGGACAGTCCATGGGGCAGTCCATGGGCCAGTCCATGGGCGGCAACCAGTCGATGGGCGGAGCGCCGTCGTACGGCGGTCAGCAGCAGATGTCCCCGGCGATGACGCAGCCGATGGCGCCGGTGCGGCCGCAGGCGCCGCAGCCGATGCAGCAGGCGCCGTCGCCGATGCGGGGCTTTCTGATCGACGAGGACGACAACTGACGGGGGCGCGCGCAGACTGCGCGTAGCCGTCGGCAGGCTGAGGGCCGGGCCCGGGACGAAAGTCCTGGGCCCGGCGCTTTTGTGTGGGCGGGGTGGGGGGCGGGGGTTCCTTGCGGGTGCGGGTTGCCTGCGGGGCTCTGCCCCGGGCCCCGGTCCTCAATCGCCGGACGGGCTGAATAGGGCCGGTCCTCGGTCGCCGGACGGGCTGAATGGGCCGGTCATCGATCGCGGGGCGGGGGTGTGCGGGTTGCTTGCGGGGCTCTGCCCCGGGCCCCGCGCCTCAATCGCCGGCGGGGCTGGATGGGGCCGGTCCTCAAACGCCGGACGGGCTGGATAGGGCCGGTTCTCCAGGGCATGTGGAGGGGCCCGGGCTGGTGCCCGGGCCCCTTCCGCATGTGTGGGTGCTCTCGGCTACTGCTTGCGGAGGCGGAACGTCAGGGACAGGCCCTCGTCCGTGAACGGGGGGCCGAAGGTGGTGTCCGGGGCGTCTGTGGTGAAGGCCGTGGCGAGGACCTCGTCGGCGATCAAGGTCGCGTGGGTCGTCAGCGCCTGCGCGGTGGACTCGTCCGGGGAGGACCAGCTCACCGCGATGCGGTCCGCCACGTCCAGGCCGCTGTTCTTGCGGGCCTCCTGGATCAGGCGGATGGCGTCGCGCGCCAGGCCCGCGAGGCGCAGCTCCGGGGTGATCTCCAAGTCCAGGGCGACCGTCGCGCCGGAGTCGGAGGCCACCGACCAGCCCTCGCGCGGGGTCTCCGTGATGATGACCTCCTCCGGGGAGAGCGTCACCGGCGCGCCGTCGACCTCGACCGTCGCCGTGCCGTTGCGCAGGGCCAGCGACAGCGCCGCCGCGTCCGCCTCCGCGACCGCCTTGGCGACCGCCTGGACGCCCTTGCCGAAGCGCTTGCCCAGCGCGCGGAAGTTCGCCTTCGCCGTGGTGTCGACCAGCGAGCCGCCGACCTCGGACAGGGAGGCCAGCGAGGAGACGTTCAGCTCCTCGGTGATCTGCGCCTGAAGCTCCGGCGGCAGGGCCTCGAAGCCCGCCGCGGCCACCAGCGCCCGGGAGAGCGGCTGGCGGGTCTTGACCCCGGACTCCGCCCGCGTGGCGCGGCCCAGCTCGACCAGCCGGCGTACGAGCGCCATCTGGGTCGACAGGGTGGGGTCGATCGCCGAGAGGTCGGCGTCCGGCCAGCTGGACAGGTGGACCGACTCAGGGGCCTCCGGCGCCACCGGGACCACCAGGTCCTGCCACACCCGCTCGGTGATGAAGGGGGTGAGCGGGGCCATCAGCCGGGTGACGGTCTCGATCACGTCGTGGAGGGTGCGCAGCGCCGCCTTGTCGCCCTGCCAGAAGCGGCGCCGGGAGCGGCGTACGTACCAGTTCGACAGGTCGTCGACGAACGACGACAGCAGCTTTC
The DNA here is from genome assembly GCF_040681075.1 of Streptomyces sp. NPDC051907. Classification (NCBI taxonomy): domain Bacteria; kingdom Bacillati; phylum Actinomycetota; class Actinomycetes; order Kitasatosporales; family Streptomycetaceae; genus Streptomyces; species Streptomyces sp. NPDC051907. The sequence goes on from NZ_JBFAYB010000046.1 coordinate 24,088, forward strand.
CGGCGCGCTGGGTGTCGTACGCCTCCAGAGCCTGCGTGACCTGGTCCACCAGCGCGTGCAGCTCCGAGAGCAGCCAGCGGTCCAGGACCGTGCGGTCCGCCGGGGCCGGGTCGGCCGTGGACGGGGCCCACTCGGACGTACGGGCGTACAGCGCCTGGAAGGCCACCGTGTTCCAGTACGTCAGCAGGGTCTTGCGCACGACCTCCTGGATCGTGCCGTGGCCCACCCGGCGCGCCGCCCAGGGCGAGCCGCCCGCCGCCATGAACCAGCGGACCGCGTCCGCGCCGTGCTGGTCCATCAGCGGGATCGGCTGGAGGATGTTGCCCAGGTGCTTGGACATCTTGCGGCCGTCCTCGGCGAGGATGTGGCCCAGGCAGACCACGTTCTCGTACGACGACTTGTCGAAGACCAGGGTGCCGACCGCCATCAGCGTGTAGAACCACCCGCGCGTCTGGTCGATCGCCTCCGAGATGAACTGCGCCGGGTAGCGCTTCTCGAAGAGCTCCTTGTTCTTGTACGGGTAGCCCCACTGCGCGAACGGCATCGAGCCCGAGTCGTACCAGGCGTCGATGACCTCCGGCACGCGCGTCGCCGTGCCCGAGCACTGCGGGCAGTCGAAGACGACCTCGTCGATGAAGGGGCGGTGCGGGTCCAGCGTCGACTGGTCCGTGCCCGTCAGCTCGGTCAGCTCGGCCCGCGAGCCGACGACCGTCAGGTGGTCCTCCTCGCAGCGCCAGATGGGCAGCGGGGTGCCCCAGTAGCGGTTGCGGGACAGCGCCCAGTCGATGTTGTTGTTCAGCCAGTCGCCGTACCGGCCCTGCTTGACGGAGTCCGGGAACCAGTTGGTGTTCGCGTTCTCCTCGAGCAGCCGGTCCTTGATCGCGGTGGTGCGGATGTACCACGAGGGCTGCGCGTAGTAGAGCAGCGCCGTGTGGCAGCGCCAGCAGTGCGGGTAGCTGTGCTCGTACGGGATGTGCCTGAAGAGCCGGCCGCGCTCCTGGAGGTCGGCGGTCAGGCGTTCGTCGGCCTTCTTGAAGAAGACGCCGCCGACCAGCGGGACGTCCTCCTCGAAGGTGCCGTCGGGGCGGACCGGGTTCACCACCGGCAGGCCGTACGCCCGGCAGACCTTGAGGTCGTCCTCGCCGAAGGCGGGGGACTGGTGGACCAGACCCGTGCCGTCCTCGGTGGTGACGTAGTCGGCGTTGACGACGTAGTGCGCCTCGGCGGGGAACTCGATCAGCTCGAAGGGGCGCTCGTAGCTCCAGCGCTCCATCTCCGCGCCCGTGAAGGACTGGCCGGTGGCCTCCCAGCCCTCGCCCAGCGCCTTCTCCAGCAGCGGCTGCGCGACGACGAGCTTCTCCCTGCCGTCCTCGCCGGTGCGGACCGCCACGACGTACGTCACGTCGGGGTGGGCGGCGACGGCCGTGTTGGAGACCAGCGTCCAGGGGGTCGTCGTCCACACGAGCAGCGCGGCCTCGCCCGCGAGCGGGCCGGAGGTCAGCGGGAAGCGGACGAAGACGGACGGGTCGACGACCGTCTCGTACCCCTGCGCCAGCTCGTGGTCGGACAGGCCGGTGCCGCAGCGCGGGCACCAGGGGGCGACGCGGTGGTCCTGGACCAGCAGGCCCTTGCCGTGGATCTCCTTCAGCGACCACCAGACCGACTCGATGTACGACGGGTCCATCGTGCGGTACGCGTCGTCGAGGTCGGTCCAGTAGCCCATGCGGGTCGTCAGCTCGGCGAAGGCGTCCGTGTGGCGGGTCACCGACGCACGGCACTTCTCGTTGAACTCGGCGATGCCGTACGCCTCGATGTCCTTCTTGCCGGAGAAGCCGAGCTCCTTCTCGACGGCGAGCTCGACGGGCAGGCCGTGGCAGTCCCAGCCGGCCTTGCGGGCCACGTGGTAGCCGCGCATGGTGCGGAAGCGCGGGAAGACGTCCTTGAAGACGCGGGCCTCGATGTGGTGGGCGCCGGGCATGCCGTTGGCGGTCGGCGGGCCCTCGTAGAAGACCCACTCGGGGCGGCCCTCAGACTGCTCGAGGCTCTTGGCGAAGACCTTGCTCTCGCGCCAGAAGTCGAGCACGGCGTGCTCGAGCGCGGGCAGGTCGACCTGGGCGGGCACCTGGTTGTACTGCGGTGGCGTCATCGACGAGCTCCTCCAACGGACAATGTCTGTTCCGTCGGAGGGACGAGAGCAGCTGCTCCCGCGGTACCACCCTCCTTGGCCCGCCGGCGACGGCCGGTGAGCCCCCTCATTGGGGTCGCGAGGCCGGTTCTACTCGCCCGCGGACTGTGCGGGCTTTCTTCCGGCGGCTCAGGGGTGATCCTTCGCTTCGCGCTCGCCCCCGGGCTCTCACCGTCCCCGGGTCGCTCATGGCTGCGTACGAAGTTACTCGTCCCCATCCACGCCTTTCGCTGCGCCCAGTGTACGGGCCCCTACGAGGCGCGGCCGACCGGTTTTCCCCGCGCCTCGCCGACCGGCCGCGTTGACCCGAATGGCCATATGGACGTCCGCGGGCTCCAGCCGCACGTCGAGGGCGGATTACCGGGCGGGGAGCTGGGCACAACGGATGCAGGCCCGCCGTGTCGCAGCCCGGGGCGGGCCGCCCCGGCGGCGTGCCCCGTTGCCGAGGGGCTGGGGCCGTCTTATCGTCCCAGCACGAATCGCGAGCAAGATCACAATATGTGAAGGGGCCGCGGCCATGGTGGCGAAGAAGACCGCCGAGAAGACGGCGTCCGCACGATCCACCGCCGCTGAGGCGGCGGTCAAGGACGCCGGCGGCAAGAAGAGCACCGTCGCGCAGAAGGCCGCGGCAGCCACCGGGAACACGGCGGCGAAGAAGACCACGACCAAGAAGCTCGCGGCCCAGAAGCCGGCCGTGCGCAAGACCACGGCCAAGACGGCGAAGAAGGCCGCGGCGAAGAAGACGGTCGCCACGGAGACCGTCGTCAAGAGGGCCAGCGCCAAGAAGACCCTCTCCGACAAGCCCGCCGGCAAGCCGGCCGTCAAGAAGGCGGTCGCGAAGAAGGCGGTCGCCAAGAAGACGGCGGCCAAGAAGGCGGTCGCGAAGAAGGCCGTGGCCAAGAAGACGGCGACCAAGAAGACGGCGGCCAAGAAGGTCGCCGGCAAGCCCGTCGGGGAGGCCGCCGAGCAGACGGCCGTCAGCGGCGCGAACAACACCACGGCGATGAAGCAGGCGGACACCGCCTCCATGGCGTCTACCAAGAAGTCCGCGGCCGGCGCCAAGAAGGCTGCGAAGAAGGCCGCAGCCGCGGCCCAGGGGGCGGCCCAGGCCGCACAGCAGACAGGAGCCAGGACGGTGGCAGCGAAGAAGACCGCGGGCGGGGCATCGGCGGCCGGGAAGGGCACGGCGTTGCCGACCCGTACGGCGACACTGCCCGGGGAACTGGCGGTGCGGCCCGGAGAGGATCCGTGGACCCCCGAAGAGGTCGCCGAGGCCCGAGGGCTGCTGGAGGGCGAGGTGAGCCGGCTCAACGCCGAGCTGCTCTCGTCCGAGGTGGCTCTGGCCGGGCTGATGCGGGACTCCGGGGACGGCGCCGGCGACGACGACGCCGACACCGGGACCAAGAACATCACGCGCGAGCACGAGATGTCCCTGGCGGCCAACGCACGGGAGATGCTGGAGCAGACCGAGCGTGCGCTGCAGCGGCTGGAGGCGGGGACGTACGGACTCTGCGAGGTCTGCGGCAACCCGATCGGAAAGGCCCGTATGCAGGCGTTCCCACGGGCCACCCTGTGCGTGGAGGACAAGCAGAAGCAAGAACGCCGGGGCTGAGCCTCCGTACGTGTGTGCCGTACCCTCGTGCACAGTCAGGCACCTAGGTTGAGGGACTCACGTGGCAGAGGCGGAGCGCGTCATCGGTACGTCGGATTCAGCGGGAGCCGAAGAGGCCGCGGAGCCCGCCGAGCAGCCGAAGGGCAGGCGCAGGATCGCCGTGCTCTTCGCCGTCGCGCTCGTGGCGTACCTGCTCGATCTCGTCAGCAAGATGATCGTGGTGGCGAAGCTGGAGCACCACGAGCCGATCGAGATCATCGATGGTGTGCTGAAGTTCGAGGCGGTACGGAACGCCGGAGCGGCCTTCGGCATCGGCGAGGCCTTCACCGTGATCTTCACGGTGATCGCCGCGGCGGTGATCCTGGTGATCGCCCGGCTGGCGCGCAAGCTCTACAGCATGCCCTGGGCCATCGCCCTGGGGCTGCTGCTGGGCGGCGCGCTCGGCAATCTCACCGACCGGATCTTCCGCTCGCCCGGCGTCTTCGAGGGCGCGGTCGTGGACTTCATCGCGCCCGCGCACTTCGCCGTCTTCAACCTCGCCGACTCGGCGATCGTCTGCGGCGGCTTCCTGATCGTGATCCTGTCCTTCAAGGGCCTGGACCCCGACGGGACAGTCCACAAGGACTGACAAGGCATACTCGACGGGTGAGTACCCTTCCCGAGATCCGCACCCTGCCCGTACCCGACGGCCTGGAGGGCGAGCGCGTCGACGCCGCCATCTCCCGGATGTTCGGGTTCTCCCGTACGAAGGCTGCCGAGCTGGCCGCCGCCGGAAAGGTGCAGGTGGACGGCTCGGTCGTCGGAAAGTCCGAGCGGGTGCACGGCGGCGCGTGGCTCGAGGTCGAGATGCCCCAGGCGCCCGCGCCGGTGCAGATCGTGGCCGAGCCGGTCGAGGGCATGGAGATCGTCCACGACGACGACGACATCGTCGTGATCGTGAAGCCGGTCGGCGTGGCCGCGCACCCCAGCCCCGGCTGGAGCGGGACGACCGTGATCGGCGGGCTGGCCGCGGCCGGGTACCGGATCTCGACGTCGGGCGCCGCGGAGCGCCAGGGCATCGTCCACCGGCTGGACGTGGGCACCTCCGGGCTGATGGTCGTCGCCAAGTCGGAGCGCGCGTACACGCTGCTCAAGGCGCAGTTCCGGGACCGGGTCGTGGACAAGCGGTACCACGCGCTGGTCCAGGGGCACCCGGACCCGATGAGCGGCACGATCGACGCCCCCATCGGCCGGCACCCGAACCACGACTACAAGTGGGCGGTGACGGCGGAGGGCAAGCCGTCGGTGACGCACTACGACCTGATCGAGGCGTTCCGGGCGGCGTCGCTGCTGGACATCAAGCTGGAGACCGGGCGCACCCACCAGATCCGCGTGCACATGTCGGCGCACCGGCACCCGTGCGTGGGCGACCTGACCTATGGCGCGGACCCGACGATCGCCAAGCGGCTGGGGCTGACCCGGCAGTGGCTGCACGCGGTGCGGCTGGGCTTCGAGCACCCGTCGGACGGCCGGTGGGTGGAGTACGCGAGCGGGTACCCGGCCGATCTGCAGGGCGCGCTGGACGCGATCCGGGCGGAGAGCGAGTGAGCTCCCAGGGCGCGCGGGCCGAGGACCGGGCCGCCCAGGACGCCGCCTACGTGGTGCGGGTCGCTCACGAGAGCGCCGACCGCGAGGCCTGCTTCGCGGTCCGCCGGGCGGTCTTCGTCGTCGAGCAGCGGGTGCCCGCGGAGATCGAGTACGACGCGCACGACGCGGACGCGGTGCACGTCCTCGCGGTCGGCCCTCAAGGGCCGCTGGGCACGGGACGGCTGCTGATCGGCCTGCTGCCCGGGGAGCCGTCGGCCGGCTCGCTGGGGCGACTCGCCGTCACCCCGGCCGCCCGCGGCCTGGGCGTGGGCGCGGCCCTGGTCCGCGCGATCGAGGACGCGGCCCGCGAGCGCGGTCTGGCCTCTGTCGACCTGCACGCGCAGACGCACGCGCTGGGCTTCTACGAGCGTCTGGGGTACGTGGCGTACGGCCCCGAGTTCGCCGACGCGGGCATCCCTCACCGGGCGATGCGCCGCACGCTCTGACCGCTCGGCCTGACCGCTCGGCCTGACCGTTCGGCGCGCGAGGCGGGCGCTCCCGGTATACGGGACGGGCAGTACCCGGTACTACGGGACTGGCGCCGCTCGGCACACGAGGCGGGCACCTCCCCGGCCGCACACGGGACGGGCAGCGCCCCGTACACGGGACGGGCACCTCCGGCGTACGGGACTGGCGCCGGTCGGCACACGGGACGGGCCGCCGGACCTTGCTGAACGCACCATTCCGGTTTCGGGCGGAATGCGTGGCAGGCTGGGGCTCTGGTCGTCGACGTCTCGCACCCCGGAGGGCCCACCCGTGGACCAACTGGCCCTGCTGTTCGCGCTGTTGCTCGGGGCCGTGGTGACCGTGCCGCTGGGGCAGCGGCTGGGGCTGCCCGCGCCGGTGCTGATGACCCTGGCCGGGCTCGTGCTGGCGTTCCTGCCGTTCGTGCCGAACGTGGAGGTCCCGCCGGAGTTCATCCTGCCGCTGTTGCTGCCGCCGCTGCTCTACGCCTCCGTGCAGCGCACCTCCTGGCGGCAGTTCACGGCGAACATCCGCCCCATCCTGCTGCTCGCGGTCGCGCTCGTCTTCGTCACGACCGCCGCGGTGGCCGCGGTCGCCTCCGCCGTCGTGCCGGGGCTGTCCATCGCCGCGGCGGTCGCGCTCGGCGCGCTGGTCGCGCCGCCCGACCCCATCGCCGCGACCGCCGTCGCGGGCTCGCTCGGGCTGCCGCGGCGGCTGGTCTCCATCCTGGAGGGCGAGGGCCTCTTCAACGACGTCACGGCGATCGTGCTCTACCACGTGGCCATCGCCGCGGCGGTGAGCGGAACCTTCTCCTGGCCGGTGGCGGCGGGCGAGCTGGTGCTGTCGGCCGTGGTCGCGCTGGCGGTCGGGATCGCGCTCGGCTGGCTCTCCAACAAGCTCATGGGCATGCTCGGCGACGCGACGCTGCAGATCGGGCTCACGCTGATGGTGCCGTTCGTCAGCTATGTGCTCGCGGAGGAGCTGAAGGGCTCCGGCGTGCTCGCCGTCCTCACCACCGCCCTCTTCCTCGCCGAGCACGCCGCCGACGCCGACGACGTGATGGGCCGCCTGGCCGGGAACGCCTTCTGGCAGATCGTCGACACGCTTGTGACCGGCGTCGCCTTCGGCCTCATCGGCCTGGAGCTGCACCACGTCTTCGGCACGGCGAACGGCCGCGAGGCGCAGATGATCGGGTGGGGCGCGACGATCGTCGGGGTGGTCGTCGTCGTACGGCTGCTGTGGCTGCTGCCCGCCACCTGGCTCGCCAAGAGGCTCCACCGCCGACGGGACTACGACGAGGAGATCCCGACCACCTGGCGGGAGACCGTCGTCATGTGGTGGGCGGGGATGCGGGGCGTGGCCTCCGTGGCGCTGGCGCTGGCGATCCCGCTGAAGACGGACGACGGATCGCCCTTCCCCGGCCGGGAGGAGATCGTCTTCATCGCCTTCGCGGTCATCCTGGCGACGCTCGTCCTCCAGGGGCTCACCCTGCCCTGGCTGGTGCGCCGGCTCGGCGTACGGGCGGACACGGACGCGGAGCGCGACCTGGAGCGGAGCCTGGCGCTGCGCGCGGCCAAGGCCGCGAAGCACCGGCTCAGGGACATCGAGGCGGTGGAGGAGCTGTCCGAGGAGATGAGCGAGCGGCTGCTGCGCGCGGCGTACGACATGGGGGCGCGGATCAGCCCGGACATCGTGGACGACGAGCGCAGGGACTGGTTCGCCAAGCGCGTGGAACGGCTCAGGACGGTGCAGCGGATCCAGCGCGAGATGCTGTCGGCGGCCCGCCACGAGGTCCTCGCCGCCCGCAGCGAGCCGGGCGTGAACCCGGAGGTGGTCGACCGGGTGCTGCGGCACCTGGACGTGCGCAGCATGCGCTCGAGCAGCATGCGCTGAGGGGCGGGCGGCCCCGCGCCCGTCGCGGGGGCGGGGGCGCGGGCGTGGGGGCCGCGGGGCCGGGTCTCAGCCCCGGCCCGTGCGCGGCGACGGGTCCTCGGCGGGCTGGTCGGGCTGGTCGGGCACGAGCGGGATCTTCGGCCCGGGCGGCAACGCCGCCGCCGAGGTCGCGATGCGGGGGAGCGCGTACGGATGCTCCTCGCACAGCCAGGTGATCATCTGCTCCCGGACCGTGCACCGGGCCGTCCAGACGTCGTCCGCGTCCTTCGCCGTGACCACCGCCCGCACCTCCATGGTGCTCGGGGTCGTCCCCGTGACCGCCAGGCTCCAGTCCCGGCCGTCCCAAGCAGGGCACTCGGTCAGGATCTCGTGCAGCTTCGCCCGCATCAGACCCACCGGCGTCGAGTGGTCGAGGTGGAAGAAGACCGTTCCGGTCATCTGAGCCCCTCCCCGCGACCAGTTCTCGAACGGCTTGCCGGTGAAGTACGACACCGGCATCGTGATGCGCCGCTCGTCCCAGGTCCGTACGGCGAGGAAGGTCAGCGTCACCTCTTCGACCACGCCCCACTCCCCGTCCACGACCACCGTGTCCCCGATGCGCACCATGTCCCCGAACGCGATCTGGAAGCCGGCGAAGAGGTTGCCCAGCGTCGACTGCGCGGCGACGCCCGCGACGATGCCGATGATCCCCGCCGAGGCCAGCAGCGACGCGCCGAGCCGCTCCATGCCGGGGAAGGTCAGCAGCATCGCCGCGACCGCGACCACCGCCACGACGGCCGTGACGATCCGCATGATGAGCGTGACCTGGGTGCGCACCCGGCGCAAACGGGCCGGATCGCGGGTCGTGGACGCGTAGCGGGCGTAGGTGGACTCCACCGCCGCGGAGGCGATCCGGATCACCAGCCACGCTCCGGCGGCGATCAGGACCAGCGTCAGCACATGGCCGATCGCGGCCTCGTGCTCCTCGATCGGCTGCCATTGCGACTGGCTGTAGCTGCTTCTGAGCAGCGCGGTGAGCAGGACCACCTGGAGCGGCAGCCGGCAGCGGCGCAGCAGTCCCCACAGGGGCGTCTCGGGATGGCGGTCGTCGATGCGGCGGAGCAGCAGGTCGACGACCCACCCGAGCAGCAGGGTGAGGACGACCGAGCCGCCGAGGACGATGATCGGGCGCAGCACGTTCTCCATGTCTCCGTAGCTAACTGGCAGGATGGCCGAATGAACATCATGCTTTTCCATTCGGTCTACGGTCTGCGCCCGGCCGTCCACGCGTGGGCCGAACGCCTGCGCGAGGCCGGGCACGAGGTGCGCGTGCCCGACCTCTTCGACGGGCAAACCGCCGAGACCGTCGAGGCTGGAATCGCGCTCCGAGACAAGATCGGCAAGGACGAGGTGCTGCGCCGCGCGGTCCTCGCCGCCGCGCCGCACTCGGAGCAGGGGCTGGTGTACGCGGGCTTCTCCTTCGGCGGGTCGATCGCGCAGAACCTCGCGCTGGGCGACGAGAAGGCGCGCGGGCTGCTGCTCCTGCACGGCACGTCCGACCTGGCGGCGGGCACGACGGTGGAGGATCTGCCCGTGCAGCTGCATGTGGCGGACCCGGACCCGTTCGAGCAGGAGGACTGGCTGAACACCTGGTACCTGCAGATGCAGCGGACGGGCGCGGACGTGGAGATCTACCGCTATCCGGGAGCCGGGCACCTGTACACCGACCCGGACCTGCCCGACTACGACGAGTCCGCGGCCGAGCTGACCTGGCGGACCTCGCTGGGCTTCCTCGCGACGCTCTGAGGTCCCGAGGTCCCGAGGGCGCTCAGGGAGCACTCAAGGAGCACTCAGGGGCGTGTGCAGCGGCCGGTCGTGCCGCCGCCCGGAGCCGGGCTGCAGAGATAGCCGCGATCGGACTCCTGGTGGCTCAGGAAGCGGCCGAGGCACTCGTCCTTCGTGTCGAGGCCGTTGGCCCGGCACCAGGCGACCGCCGCCGCCCCGTCGTCGAAGCCGGGGACGTAGAACATCCAGTAGCCCGCGCGCAGCGAGGCGTACGCGCCGCTCTCGACGTACTGGACGCCGGCGAGGCCCCGGTCGCGCAGGGCCTGCTCCTGGCGGTCCCGGGCCGCGGCGCCCGCCGACGTGGGCACGGAGGCGAGCTGGGCGACCCAGAAGCCGTCCACCGGGGCGCCGGACTGCGTGAGCGTGGCAGTGGGCGTGAGCGTGGGACTGGGCGTGGGCGTCGGCGGGGGAGTGGGCGCCTGGGTAGGGCTCGGCGTGGGCGTCGGGGCGGGCGAAGGGGTCGTAGTCGGTTTCGCCGTCGGGCTGGCTGTCGCCGTCACGCTCGGGGAGCCGCTGCCCTTGCCCCCGGCGCTGCCGCCTGCCCGTTCCTCCTGGCCCTCGATCGCGAGGACCAGCGCCGCGCCCGCCGTGATCGCGAGGGCCACCCCGATGACCGCGGCGACGACCGGCGTACGGCTCCGAAGCCGGTCCCCGGGGTCCGGCCGATCCGGCTGGTCCGGGCGGTGTGCCCGGTCTGCCCACCCTGCCCGATCTGCCCGATCCGGCCACTCTGGCCTCTCCGGCCTGCCCGGCCGCGTCGCCGTCATCGTCTGCTGCCGCGACCAGGGCGGCGCGTCCGCCTCCGCCCTCCCGGCCTCCACCTCCTCCAGCATCGCGTCCAGCCGCGCCGCGTCGGGCCGCGCGGCCGGATCGCGTACCAGCAGCGCGCTCAGCACCGGCGCGAGCGGCCCCGAGCGCACCGGCGGCGGCACCGGGTCGTCCAGCACCGCCGCCAGCGTGGCCAGGGTCGTGGCGCGGCGCAGCGGGCTCACGCCCTCCGCGCACACGTACAGCACCAGGCCCAGCGACCAGAAGTCGGAGGCCGGGTCGTCGTCGTGCCCGCGGATCCGCTCGGGCGCGATGTACTCGGGCGAGCCGATCAGATCGCCCGTCGCCGTCAGCGAGGCCGACCCCTGGAGCGCCGCGATGCCGAAGTCGGTGAGCACGGCGCTCCCGTCGGCGCGCAGCATGATGTTGGCCGGCTTCACATCGCGGTGCTGGATGCCCGCCGCGTGCGCCGCGCGCAGCGCGGAGAGCACCTGCCGCCCGGTCCTCGCCGTCTCCCGCGGGCTGAGGGCGCCCTGGGCCAGCCGGTCCTGGAGCGTCGTGCCCGGCAGCAGCTCCATGACGATCCATGGATGCGCGCCCTCGTCCACGATGTGATGGATCGTCACCACATGCGGGTGGCTGATCCTGGCCAGGGCCCTGGCCTCGCGCAGCACGCGTTCGCGCAGCGTGCGCGCGGCGTCCGGGCGGGCCGCCGCGACGGCGGGGTCGGGCGGCCGGACCTCCTTGAGCGCCACCTCACGGTGCAGGGCAGTGTCCCAGGCACGCCATACCGTGCCCATGCCACCGCTGCCGAGCCGCTCCCGCAGCTCGAAGCGCCCGTCGACGATCCTGCCGTCCGCGCCGCCCGCGCCCCCGCTCATGCGGGTCAGCGTACGGGCTGATCCACCCGCTCGACATGCTGTGTGCCGGAGAGGGTCCGGTAGGAGCGGGCCCACTTGGAGGTGGCGTCCTTCTTGCTCTTGTCGGACAGGACGTAGTAGTCCATCTGCGAGCGCTCGGCGGTGACGTCGAGGACGCCATAGCCGTGCGCGTCCATGTCCACCCACTTCACATGGCGGTTGGCGGCCTTGACCGCCGTGGCCGCGACCAGGGAGAGCGTCCCCGGGGCGACATGGAGGATGTCGTCCAGATTGTCCGAGGACACGGACGTGACGACGAACTCGGTCGCCGCCGTCTTGGAGAAGGGGTACGTCGCCGCCTTGACCGGGACGTCGTTCGCCCAGGCCATATGGATGTCGCCGGTGAGGAAGACGGTGTTCTCGATGCCGCGGTCCGTCAGGTGCTTCAGCAGCTCCTTGCGGTCGTCGGTGTAGCCGTCCCACTGGTCGACGTTGACGGCGATGCCCTCCTTGGGCAGCCCCAGCAACTCCGCGATCGGCCCCAGCAGATGGGCCGGCACCGAGCCGAAGGCCACCGGCGAGATCATCACCGAGGTGCCGACCAGCTTCCAGGCGGCGTCGGATCCGGCGAGCCCGGCCTTGAGCCAGTCGAGCTGGGCGCGGCCGGTGAGCGTGCGCTCCGGGTCGTCCACGCCGCCGTTGCCGACCTTCGACTGCTCGGAGCGGAACGTCCGCAGGTCCAGCAGGTGCAGATCGGCGAGCTTGCCGAAGCGCAGCCGGCGGTAGACGGTGCCCTCGGTCGAGGCGCGCACCGGCATCCACTCGAAGTACGCCTGGCGGGCCGCCGCGGCCCGGGCCGCCCAGTCGCCCTCGGCGCCGGGGGTGTGGTTCTCCGCGCCGCCCGACCAGGCGTCGTTGGCTATCTCGTGGTCGTCCCAGATGGCGATGACCGGGTGCGCGGCGTGCAGCGCCTGGAGGTCGGCGTCCGTCTTGTAGGCGGCGTGCCGGGTGCGGTAGTCGGCGAGGGTGAGGATCTCGTGCTTCGGCGAGTGGGGCCGTACGACGTACTTCGCCTCGGGGTACGCGCCGCTCGCGTACTCGTAGATGTAGTCGCCGAGGTGCAGGATCGCGTCGAGGTCGGCGCGGGCGGCGAGATGGCGGTACGCGGAGAAGTAGCCGGACTCCCAGTTGGCGCAGGAGACGACGCCGAAGCGGACGCCCGGCGTCGCGGCCTCGGCGGCCGGGGCGGTGCGGGTGCGGCCGACCGGGGAGAGCGTCGTGCCCGCGGTGAAGCGGAAGTAATAGGCGGCCGCAGGGCGCAGGCCCCTTACATCCACCTTCACGGTGTGGTCGGCGGCGGCCCTGGCGGTCGTCTCCCCGTGGGCGACGACCCGGGCGAAGCCCTTGTCCTCGGCGACTTCCCAACGCACTGCGGTGTCCGGGCCCTTGCCGGAGCCGGGCGTCGCGTCGGGGGCGGGTGTGACACGGGTCCACAGCAGTACGCCGTCGGGCAGCGGGTCGCCGGAGGCGATGCCGTGGAGGAAGGCCGGAGCCTGGTCCGCCGTGGCGGCGGAGGCGGTGGCGGCTGTCGCGAGCACGGGGGCGGCGACAGCGGTGGCGGCAGCGGCCTTGACGACCGTGCGGCGGCTTGGAGTTGACGAAAATCGACTGGTCACGGCCGGTCAGACTACTGGCCGGTAGGCCAATGGGCGAGAGCCGAGTGCCAAAGTTCTCCCACCGCTTCACGGCGGTCAACCAGGCGTTCCCCGCAGGCCGTTCCCGCAGGACGTTCCAGCGGGCCGTGCTCAGCGCGGGGACCGGCGGCGGCTCGGCCGCGCCGGCCTCGGCGGCGCCCCGGCGAGGCCGAGATCCAGCGAACGCCTCAGGCGGGCGCCGGATACGCGTCCGGCGCCCGCCTGAGGGGGTTTGCAGCGGTGGTGGCGGCTCAGCCCTTGAGCGCCTTCTCCATGGCGGCGTTGAACTGCTCGGCCGTCATCGGCGCGGTCTCGGCGCCCTCGGCGACGATCTTCTTGCCGTCCATCTTGAGCGTGGGCGTGGCCGACACCCCGCTCTTGTTGAACGCGTCCGTCATCTTCATCGCCCACGCGTCGAAGGCGCCGTCCTCGACGTTCTTCTTGAACTCGGCGTTGCCCTTGAGCGCCGGCACCGAGTCCGCCACCTCGAGCAGGTACGCGTCCTTGGCGAACTTGTCGTCGGTCTCCTGCGGGTGGAACTTCGCGGAGTACAGCGCGGTCTTGTACGCGCTGAATGCCTCGGGGCTGACGTTCAGCGCCGCGCCCAGCGCGCTCAGGGCGTTCTTCGAGCCCTCGCCGTTGATCGACTTGTCGCCGTCGATGAAGGTGGCGCCGACGTACTTGACCTTGTACTTGCCGGCCTCGACGTCCTTCTTGATCGTCTCGCCGACCTGCTGCTCGAAGGTCGCGCAGACCGGGCAGCGCGAGTCCTCGTACAGCTCCAGGGTCTTCTTGGCGGACGGCTTGCCTATGACGACGGTCGTGCCGTTCTCGCCCTCGGTGTTCTTCGGGGCGAGAATGCTCTTCTCGCTCTTCATCGACTCCCAGTGGGTCGGCTTGTTCGCCTGCATGACGGCGTAGCCGATGCCGCCGGCGACGGCGAGGACGCCGACGACCGTGCCGACGACGACGAGCTGGCGGCGGACCTTGTCCTTCTTGGCCTGGCGCTCGCGCTCCTGGCGCAGCCGCTCGCGGGCTGCCGCCTTGTTGGCCTGGCTGTTGCGTGCACTCATGATCGTTCACTCCGTGTGACGTGGAAAGCGGGGAGGGGACTGCTGGCTCAGGCGAAGACTGCGGCCGAGCGCGGCGGTCCCCTCCGTCCCACGCAGTGCACGAACAGGCGCGAACGGGAGGCACGGAGCCGGCCGAGCGCGGGCCGCGAGCCGCGGCGCACGGCCCGGCGCCCGGCGACCACGACGGCGAACGCGATCAGCAGCGGCCGGAACGCGAACGCCCCCACCGCCCGGACCAGGCCCGCCAGCGCCGCCTCGCCGCGCCGCAGCCAGGCCGCGGCGAGCAGCCCGAGGGACACATGGGCGGCGAGCAGCAGCCAGGGCAGGGCGGGGTCGGGCGAGTTCAGCAGGGCCGACACGCTCCCGCCGGACGCGGCGGGCACGCCGGGCAGCGGCACCCCGGCGTTCGTGCTGCCGCCGCCGCACAGCACGTCGAAGCCGACCGAGCGCAGCGATCCGGCGACCGGACCGCCCGAAGGGCCGTAGCAGACGTGCTGGCCGGTGGTGAAGACGGTGTCCGCGGCCAGCTCCAGCGGGACGAGCAGCCCCGCGATCCGCCAGAAGCCCCGCTCCCGGCCCGAGAGCGCGAACGCGACGGCGAACACGGCGCCCGCGACGAGGACGAGCGTCGTCAGCGGCAGCGGCGCCTGGGAGAGCAGCACATGGGAGGCGGCGGACAGCGTCACGACCAGAGCCGTGAAGATCGCTGCCCGCAGCCCCCTGAGCTGCGTCCCGGAGATGTCCATCGCCGCCGAGTCTCCCATGTCAGCGTGTAAGGGACTCCTAAGGAACCGGGCGCCTAGAGGCCCTTGAGCCCTGGAATCCGTCCGTTGCGGAACAGATCGACGAAGATCTGGTGGTCCGCCCGCGCCCGCGCTCCATAGCTGTGCGCGAACGAGACCAGCAGCTCGCCGAATCCCTCCTCGTCGGCTGCGATGGCCGCGTCGATGGCGCGCTCCGTGGAGAACGGCACCAGGGAGTGCCCGCTCTCGTCGTCCGCCGCCGCGTGCATGGTCGCCGTCGCCCGGCCGAGGTCGGCGACGACCTCCGCGATCTGGCCCGGGTCGTCGATGTCCGACCAGTCCAGGTCGACCGCGTACGGCGAGACCTCGGCCACCAGCTGGCCCGAGCCGTCCAGCTCCGTCCAGCCCAGCCACGGGTCGGCGTGGTCCTGGAGCGCGCGCTGGGAGATCACCGTGCGGTGGCCCTCGTGCTGGAAGTACCCGCGCACGGAGGCGTCGTCGATATGGCGCGAGACCGCCGGCGTCTGCGCCTGCTTCATATAGATCACCACATCGTTCTCCAGGGCGTCGCTGTTGCCCTCGAGAAGGATGTTGTACGAGGGCAGGCCGGCCGACCCGATGCCGATGCCGCGCCGCCCCACCACGTCCTTGACGCGGTACGAGTCGGGCCGCGTCAGGCTCGACTCGGGCAGCGTCTCCAGATATCCGTCGAACGCGGCCAGCACCTTGTACCGGGTGGCCGCGTCCAGCTCGATGGAGCCGCCACCGGGGGCGAAGCGGCGCTCGTAGTCGCGGATCTCGGTCATCGAGTCCAGCAGCGCGAAGCGGGTGCGCGAGCGGGCGTCGCGCAGCGCCTCCAGCAGCGGCCCCTCCGCCGTGTCCAGCGTGAAGGGCGGCAGCTCCGAGGCGCCGCCGGCCGCCAGGTCGTGGATGCGCTCGCGGTAGGCGGCGGCGCAGATCCGCACCAGGTCGGTGATCTGCTCGTCGCTGAGCGCCTTGGTGTAGCCGATCAGCGCCAGCGAGGCCGACAGCCGCTTCAGGTCCCAGGTGAAGGGGCCGACGTACGCCTCGTCGAAGTCGTTGACGTTGAAGATCAGCCGGCCGTTGGCGTCCATGTACGTGCCGAAGTTCTCCGCGTGCAGGTCGCCGTGGATCCACACCCGGCCGGTGCGGTCGTCCAGATACGGACCGCCGTGCTGCTCCTGCTCCAGGTCGTTGTAGAACAGGCAGGCGGTGCCCCGGTAGAAGGCGAAGGCGGAGGCGGCCATCTTGCGGAACTTGACCCGGAAGGCGGCCGGGTCGGCTGCCAGGAGCTCGCCGAAGGCGGTGTCGAAGACGGAGAGGATCTCTTCGCCGCGCTCGTCGGCCGAGGGCTGGTGGTCCGACATCGGTGGGTGCCTCCTGGTGCTGGGACTGCGTGAGATCTGGGACTGGTGTTCCCCGTCGGTCAACGCATGAAGGTACGTGCGAGTGCCCGTCGGGTGTCAGTGCCAAGACGTAGACTTCCAGGCTGTCCGCCCAGACTGTCAGCCGGAGGCCTCCCACCGTGACCAAGCCGCCCTTCACGCACCTTCACGTGCACACGCAGTACTCCCTGCTGGACGGTGCCGCGCGGCTCAAGGACATGTTCGACGCCTGCAATGAGATGGGCATGACGCATATCGCCATGTCCGACCACGGAAACCTGCACGGCGCGTACGACTTCTTCCACACGGCGAAGAAGGCCGGGGTCACCCCGATCATCGGCATCGAGGCGTACGTCGCCCCGGAGTCCCGGCGGAACAAGCGGAAGATCCAGTGGGGCCAGCCGCACCAGAAGCGGGACGACGTCTCCGGCTCCGGCGGCTACACCCACAAGACGATCTGGGCGGCGAACAGCACGGGTCTGCACAACCTCTTCCGGCTCTCCTCCGACGCGTACGCCGAGGGCTGGCTGCAGAAGTGGCCGCGCATGGACAAGGAGACCATCGCCCAGTGGTCCGAGGGCCTGATCGCCTCCACCGGCTGCCCCTCGGGCGAGCTCCAGACCCGGCTGCGCCTCGGCCAGTTCGACGAGGCCCTGAAGGCCGCCTCCGAGTACCAGGACATCTTCGGCAAGGACCGGTACTTCCTGGAGCTGATGGACCACGGCATCGAGATCGAGCGCCGGGTCCGCGACGGGCTGCTCGAGATCGGCAAGAAGCTCGGCATCCCCCCGCTGGTCACCAACGACTCGCACTACACGTACGCGCACGAGGCCACCGCGCACGACGCCCTGCTCTGCATCCAGACCGGCAAGAACCTCTCGGACCCGGACCGCTTCCGGTTCGACGGCACCGGCTACTACCTGAAGTCGACGGACGAGATGTACGCCGTGGACTCCTCGGACGCCTGGCAGGAGGGCTGCGCCAACACCCTCCTGGTCGCCGAGCAGATCGACCCCTCCGGCATGTTCGAGGCGAAGAACCTCATGCCGAAGTTCGACATCCCGGACGGCTTCACCGAGGTCACCTGGTTCCGCGAGGAGGTCCGGCTCGGGATGGAGCGCCGCTTCGCCGGCAGCGTCCCCGAGGACCGCCAGAAGCAGGCCGAGTACGAGATGGACGTCATCATCTCGATGGGCTTCCCGGGGTACTTCCTCGTCGTCGCCGACTTCATCATGTGGGCCAAGAAGCAGGGCATCGCGGTCGGCCCCGGCCGAGGCTCCGCGGCCGGCTCGATCGTGGCGTACGCCATGGGCATCACCGACCTCGACCCCATCCCGCACGGCCTGATCTTCGAGCGCTTCCTCAACCCCGAGCGCGTCTCCATGCCCGACGTCGACATCGACTTCGACGAGCGTCGGCGCGTCGAGGTGATCCGTTATGTGACCGAGAAGTACGGCGCCGACAAGGTCGCCATGATCGGGACGTACGGCAAGATCAAGGCGAAGAACGCGATCAAGGACTCGGCCCGGGTCCTCGGCTATCCGTACGCCATGGGCGACCGCCTCACCAAGGCGATGCCCGCCGACGTCCTCGGCAAGGGCATCGACCTCAACGGCATCACCGACCCCTCGCACCCCCGCTACAGCGAGGCGGGCGAGATCCGGGCGATGTACGAGAACGAGCCCGACGTGAAGAAGGTCATCGACACCGCCCGCGGCGTCGAGGGCCTGGTCCGGCAGATGGGCGTGCACGCGGCCGGCGTGATCATGTCCAGCGAGCCGATCGTCGACCACGCCCCGATCTGGGTGCGGCACACGGACGGGGTGACCATCACGCAGTGGGACTACCCCCAGTGCGAGTCGCTCGGCCTGCTGAAGATGGACTTCCTGGGCCTGCGGAACCTGACCATCATGGACGACGCCGTCAAGATGGTGAAGGCCAACAAGGGCATCGACCTCGACCTGCTGGCGCTGCCGCTGGACGATCCGGCCACCTTCGAGCTGCTCCAGCGCGGTGAGACCCTCGGCGTCTTCCAGTTCGACGGCGGCCCCATGCGCTCGCTGCTGCGGCTGATGAAGCCCGACAACTTCGAAGACATCTCCGCCGTGTCGGCCCTGTACCGCCCGGGCCCGATGGGCATGAACTCCCATACGAACTACGCGCTGCGCAAGAACAAGCAGCAGGAGATCACGCCGATCCACCCGGAGCTGGAGGAGCCGCTCAGGGAGGTCCTGGACGTCACCCACGGCCTGATCGTCTACCAGGAGCAGGTGCAGAAGGCCGCCCAGATCATCGCCGGGTACTCCCTCGGCGAGGCCGACATCCTCCGCCGCGTGATGGGCAAGAAGAAGCCCGACGAGCTGGCGAAGAACTTCGTCCTCTTCCAGAAGGGCGCCCGGGACAAGGGCTTCAGCGACGAGGCCATCCAGGCGCTGTGGGACGTGCTGGTCCCGTTCGCCGGCTACGCCTTCAACAAGGCGCACTCCGCCGCGTACGGACTGGTCTCCTACTGGACGGCCTACCTCAAGGCCAACCACCCCGCCGAGTACATGGCCGGACTGCTGACCTCGGTCAAGGACGACAAGGACAAGTCGGCCGTCTATCTCAACGAGTGCCGGCGCATGGGCATCAAGGTGCTCCCGCCCAACGTCAACGAGTCCCAGTCGAACTTCGCCGCCCAGGGCGACGACGTGATCCTCTTCGGCCTCACCGCCGTGCGCAACGTCGGCCAGAACGTCGTCGAGTCGATCATCAGGTGCCGCAAGGCCAAGGGGAAGTACAGCTCGTTCCCCGACTTCCTCGACAAGGTCGAGGCCGTCGTCTGCAACAAGCGGACCGTCGAGTCGCTGATCAAGGCCGGCGCCTTCGACGAGATGGGCCACACCCGCAAGGGCCTGGTCGCCCACCACGAGCCGATGATCGACAACGTCGTCGCGGTCAAGCGCAAGGAGGCCGAGGGGCAGTTCGACCTCTTCGGCGGCATGGGCGAGGAGACCGCCGACGAGCCGGGCTTCGGACTCGACGTCGAGTTCTCCGACATCGAGTGGGACAAGTCCTATCTGCTCGCCCAGGAGCGCGAGATGCTCGGTCTGTACGTCTCCGACCACCCGCTCTTCGGCATCGAGCACGTCCTGTCCGACAAGACGGACGCGGCGATCTCCCAGCTCACCGGCGGCGAGCACGCCGACGGCGCGGTCGTGACCATCGGCGGCATCATCTCCGGCCTCCAGCGCAAGATGACCAAGCAGGGCAACGCCTGGGCCATCGCCACCGTCGAGGACCTGGCGGGCTCCATCGAGTGCATGTTCTTCCCGGCGACGTACCAGCTGGTCTCGACGCAGCTCGTCGAGGACACCGTGGTGTTCGTCAAGGGACGGCTCGACAAGCGTGAGGACGTTCCGCGGCTGGTCGCCATGGAGCTGATGGTCCCCGACCTCTCCTCGGCCGGCGCCAACGCCCCGGTGATCGTCACCATTCCGACGGTGAAGGTCACCCCGCCGATGGTCACCAGGCTCGGCGAGATCCTCAGCCACCACAAGGGGAACACCGAGGTCCGGATCAAGCTCCAGGGCCCGCGCAAGACCACGGTGCTGCGCTTGGACCGGCACCGTGTACAGCCCGATCCGGCGCTCTTCGGCGATCTGAAGGTGCTGCTCGGCCCGTCCTGCCTGGCCGGCTGAGAGCGCACGCGGCCTCGCGGCGCAGTATGTGACGCGAACTCGCCGCGCCGTACGCGACGCAAAGGGGCGCGCCCGTCGTCACGGGTGCGCCCCTCGCGGCTGTCCTACGGCTTTGCGGGCCTTAAGGCTTTAATGCCTTCCGGCTTTACGGCGTGATCAGTTGTGCGTGATCAGTTGTGGCCGAAGCGCCGCTGGTGCTTACGGGCGACATCCGCCGGGCTGCCCTGCGCCTGGGTCTGGGGCTGAGTCTGGTGCTCGTAGGCGGTGGACTTGGCCTGCTCGCTGCCGCGCTCCGCGGCCGAGCGGGCCTGCTGCTGACCGCCCTGCTTGCGATTCTTGTTCTTGGCCATGGTGATGCCTCCTGTGGAGTTTCTCGGGGCCAGGGCCGCGACCAGATTCACATACGAAGCGTACTGCCGCATTTCGGATCATTGCAGTGAGTAACGGGCAGTTGGTACGGCCCGGAAGGCTCGATCCGCCACGCCGATGATCGAGTTCCGGCCGTTAACCTCCGCGAGGTCGGGCAGACTCGAAGGAAACCCGGAACAATCCCCGATCCGGAACCTTCCCCGATCCCGAAGTTCCTGAAAGAGGGTGGAACGCGTGGACCGCTGCGTCGTCCTGGTGGACGCCGGATATCTCCTGGGCGCCGCCGCCAGCCTGCTCGCCGGAGAACCGGCGCGTTCCCGGATCACCGTCGACCACGCCGCCCTCATCCAGGGATTGCGCGAACTAGCCGAAACCGACACCGAACGCCCGCTGCTGCGCATCTACTGGTTCGACGGCGCCCCCGACCGGGTGCCCCAGCCGGAGCACCGCCGGCTGCGGGTCATGCCGCGTGTGACCGTCCGGCTCGGCGCGCTGACCCGCAGCGACGGCCGCTGGGCGCAGAAGGGCGTCGACGCGGCCATGCACGCCGAGCTCACCGAACTGGCCAGAAATCGCGCCTGCTCCGACGTCGTGCTGGTGACGGGCGACGGAGACCTGCTGCCCGGACTGATGTCCGCCAAGGAGCACGGCGTCGCCGTCCACCTGTGGGCCGTGCAGGCCGCCGACGGGGACTACAACCAGTCCGAGGACCTCGTCGCCGAGGCCGACGAGCGGCGGGTGCTGGACCGGGCCTGGATCACCCGCGCCGTGCGCGCCAAGGAGCTCACCGGAATCTGCGCCCCGCCGCCGGCCCCCCGCCCCGAGATCGCCGCGATCCTCTCCGCGCCCCTGCCCGAGTCGGCGCTCGCCGCCTCGCAGGAGCGGGCCGCCGAGGCCGTGCGCAACGGAACGCCGCAGCCGGCCGCGGAGAACGGCGCGGAGCCCGCCGCCGCCCCCGCCGCGCCCAAGGGCGTGCCCACCCCCAAGGACCTGGCCTCGCTGCGCGCCCCCGGCGCGACCCCCGCGCCCCACCCCGCGAACGCCACCCTGCGCTGGTCCTCCGACAAGGGCTGGGTCGAGCGCCCCGGCAGCGGCTCGGGGGCGCTGGGCGAGCCGGCCGAGACCGCCTCGCTGCCCACCCTCGCCCAGCTCACCAGCGCCGAGCAGCGCTGGGCCGACCGCGAGGAGGACATCACCACGGTCGGCGGCGACCCCTTCGAGGTCGGGCAGGTCTTCGCCCGCCGCTGGATGGAACGGCTCCCCGAAGCCGGCCATGTCCCGAAGCTGTCCACCCTCTACCCGCGCATCCCGCACCGCATCGACGGCGAACTGCTGCGGTACGCGGCGCGGTTCGGTCTGCTCGCCCACAAGGACGACCAGATCGACGAGCACGACCGCTATGCGATCCGCGCCGGATTCTGGCGCGAGATCGACGTACGGGCCGCCGCCGAGCACACCCCCGCCGGGGAGCAGACGGGGCCCGAGGGCATCCGAGGCGGCCGGACCCCGTAGTCTCGTACCTCGTGAGTACGGTGTGCGTGGTGCGGGATCTGGTCAAGACGTACCCCGCCGCGCGCGGCAGACGGGGTGCGCCCGGGACACCCGAGGTCCGCGCCACCGACGGGATCTCCCTCCTGGTCCGGCGCGGCGAGATCTTCGGGCTGCTCGGACCCAACGGCGCGGGCAAGTCCACCCTCGTACGACAGCTCACCGGTCTGATGCGGCCCGACGCGGGCAGCGTCGAGGTGCTCGGCCACGATCTCGTACGCCACCCGGAGCGCGCCTCCCGGCTCATCGGCTACCTCGGGCAGGAGTCCACCGCCCTCGACGAGCTGACCGTCTCGCTCGCCGCGGAGACCACGGGACGGCTGCGCGGGCTCACCACGCGCGACGCGCGCGCCGAGCGCGACGCGGTCCTGGAGGAGCTCGGGCTGAGCGAGCTCGCCGCGCGCCCCATGAAGAAGCTGTCCGGCGGGCAGCGCCGGCTCGCCTGCTTCGCGGCCACGCTGGTGGGAGAGCGCCCGGTGCTGGTGCTGGACGAGCCGACCACCGGCATGGACCCCGTCGCGCGGCGCGCGGTGTGGGCCGCGGTGGACCGGCGACGGGCCGAGAACGGCGCGACCGTGCTGCTCGTCACCCATAACGTCATCGAGGCGGAGACGGTCCTGGACCGGGTCGCCGTGCTGGAGCGAGGCCGTGTCATCGCCTGCGACACCCCCTCCGGGCTGAAGGAGCGCGTCGCCGGCGAGGTGCGCGTGGAGCTGGTCTGGCGCGAGCGTGCGCCGCTGGACGTGCCCGAGGTCGCCGCGCTGCGGCCCTCGGCGCAGGAGTCCGGGCGCAAGTGGGTGCTCAGACTCGCGCCGGACGAGGCGCGCGCGGCGGTCGGCGCGGTGACGGGCGGCGCGGCGTTCGCGGCGCTCGACGACTTCACTCTGGCCACGCCCAGCCTGGAGGACGTGTACTTGGCACTCGGCGGGAACGCGACGAAGGGGCTGGTCAAGGCGTGAGCATTGTGCCCGCGGAGGCAGTGTCGGGGAAGAAGGCCAGGGTTCCAAGCGCGGCGGCGGCCGAGACCGCCGCCCCGCTCGCGCCGCGAGCGCGGCTGCTGCCGGCGCTCGGCGCCGTGTACCGCGCGCAGCTGTCGCGGGCGCGGGTCGCCCGGATTCCGCTGCTCTTCGTGGCGACCTTCCAGTCCGTCGGGATCATGGTCCTGATGCGGGGCGTCGTCGACGGCGGCGCGGAGGCGCGGGCCGTGGTGGCCGGGTCGAGCGTCCTGGTCGTCGCCTTCGTCGCGCTGAACCTGCTCGCCCAGTACTTCGGACAGCTGCGGGCCAGCGGCGGCCTCGACCACTACGCGACCCTGCCGGTGCCGCCGGCGGCGGTGGTGCTCGGGGCGGCCGGCGCGTACGCCTCCTTCACCGTGCCCGGCACGATCGTCACGGCGGTCGCGGGCAGCGTCCTGTTCCAGCTGCCGCTGACGCATCTATGGGTGCTGGCCGCGGTGATCCCGCTCTCGGGCGCGGCGCTGGCGGGGCTGGGCGCGGCGCTGGGGCTGCTCGCACCACGGCAGGAACTCGCCACGCTGCTCGGCCAGTTGGGCATGTCCGCGGCGCTGCTGCTGGGGGTGCTGCCGGCGGACCGGCTGCCGGGGCCGGTGTCGTACGCGCGTGACCTGCTGCCGTCGACGTACGGCGTGGAAGCGCTGGCCAGGAGCTTCGACGCCCATCCGAACTGGTCGGTCGTCGGTCTCGATCTCGCGGTCTGCGCGGCTGTGGGGGTCGTCTCGCTGACCGTCGCGACGTGGGCGTACCGGCGGGCGGCGGTCCGGTGAGGCACCCGTCGGGCGGGCCTGGCACGATGGCCGTGTGACCGCACCGCTGACACCGCCGCACCAGCCGCCTTCGAACGACGACCCCTGGCAGTCGCCGCCGACGGATTCCGTGCCCGAGTACGCGAAGGGCGCGTCCCGCGGCCTAGACCCGGAGCTGAAGAAGGAGCTGCGGGACTCTGCCGTGGTCGTGGCGGTCGTGACCGTGCTGGGCGTGGCGCTGGGCCTGCTGTGGCTGTGGCTGGCGCCGCGGGTGCCGCTGGTCTCCAACGGCGAGGCGGTCTTCCTCAAGGACACCGAGGGCGAGGAGGCGGTGGGCGCGGACGGAACGTTCGCCCTGCTGGCGCTCGGCTTCGGCGCGGTGACGGCGGCGGCGGTCTTCTGGTGGCGCAGGCGAGGGGGCGTGCCGCTGGTGGTGGCGCTGGCGGTGGGCGGCGTGCTCGGCTCCCTGCTGGCCTGGGGCACGGGCGTCTGGCTCGGCCCCTCCCAGGACGTGGAGGCGCTGGCACGGGAGGCGGGGGTGGGGGTCGCCTTCGACGCGTATCTGAAGCTGGAGGCGTGGGGGGTGCTGTTGGCTTGGCCGGTGGCGGCGATGGTCGTTCATCTGGCCCTGACGGCAGCCTTCACCCCCCGCGACCCGGACCCGGAGAACCTCGACCTCCGGTAGCGGTCCTTACGCGAGCACGGCCTCCCCGCGGGGCGCTGCCCCGAACCCCGCGGCCCGACCATTTCAGCCCGTCCGGCGTTTGAGGACGTGGAGCGCCCGAGGTCTAGGGCGGCGTCCCCTGTGCGGGCTGCCCGCGGGGCGCTGCCCCGGACCCCGCGCCTCAAACGCCGGCGGGGCTGAAGGTGCGCCTCAAGCGCCGGCGGGGCTGGGATCGCCTCAAGCGCCGGCGAGGCTGGATGTGCGCCTCAAGCGTCGGCGGGGCTGAAGGCGCGCCTCAAACGCCCGCGGGGCTGGAGGTGGGGGATGGGGGCAGAGCCCCCAGGATCACGCCGGGCGGTGGCCGTGGTTGGCGCGGTGTTTGC
This sequence comes from Streptomyces sp. NPDC051907, assembly GCF_040681075.1. NCBI lineage: Bacteria > Bacillati > Actinomycetota > Actinomycetes > Kitasatosporales > Streptomycetaceae > Streptomyces > Streptomyces sp. NPDC051907. The sequence goes on from NZ_JBFAYB010000046.1 coordinate 48,643, forward strand.
GGATGCGCCACTTGCGCTTGCGGGTTCGTTTGGACATGGACGCGTCCTCTCGCCTCGCCGGCTGTTCCTATGGTCGTAGCCGACGACGCCCCGCCCGTCGAGCCCCTACGCGCGGCCGATCGAGGCCAGCACCGCCGAGGTGAGCGACGTCAGGTCCTGAGGGGACAGCTCGACCTCCAGGCCGCGGCGGCCCGCCGAGACGCAGATCGTGGGGTGGTCCGTCGCCGACGCGTCCAGGACCGTGCGCAGTCGTCGGCGCTGGCCCAGCGGGGAGATTCCGCCCCGCACGTAGCCCGTCGTCCGCTCCGCCGCCGCCGGGTCCGCCATCGTCGCGCGCTTGCCGCCGACCGCCGCGGCCAGCGCCTTGAGGTCGAGTTGGCCCGCGACCGGGACGACCGCCACCGTCAGCTCGCCGTCCACGTCCGCGACCAGCGTCTTGAAGACCCGGGCGGGGGAGACGCCGAGCGCCTGGGCCGCCTCCTCGCCGTACGACGGGGACGAGGGGTCGTGGTCGTAGGCGTGGACGGTGAAGTCCGTGCCCGCCGCGGTCAGCGCGACCGTCGCCGGAGTTCCGCCGGACTTCTTCGGCTTCTTCGCCACCTCTGGCTGCTCCCGTCAGTTGGGGCTCGTCGGGGCCCGGGTCAGGTCGACCGCGGGCAGGGAGGGCAGATGGCGGATCACGGCCGTCTCGGAGCGCAGCAGGGTCAGCTCCTCCCGCAGCCGCGTCGCCGTGTCCGGCGCCTGGAGCAGCCGCTGCTTCGCCGGGGTGTCCAGCACCGCCGCCGCGGCCACCAGGTACGACACCACCGACGGCTCGTCCGGCAGATCCGCACCCGAGGACAGCGACCGCTCGCGCGCGCCCGCCAGCCGCTTCTGGTAGCTGCGGAACGCCCGCAGCACTCCCTCCGCCAGCGCGCCCGCGCCGTCCCCGACCTCCTCCGGGATCTCCTCGAGCTCCGCCGTCAGATAGGGGCCGCTCGCGTCGACCGAGAGCAGTTTGACCCGTGTCGTGCCCGTGGCCAGCACCTCGAAGCTGCCGTCCGGGCGCTCGCGGATCGTCGCCGCGTCGGCGATGCAGCCCACCCGGTGGAAGGACTGGATCGGGTCCGGTCCGAAGCCCGCCGCCGGGCCGCGTTCGGGCAGCGCGGTCGGGTCGGGCAGGCCGGGCGCGGTCGGCGCGACCTCGCGGCCGTCGCGGATGGCGACCACGGCGAACCGGCGCGGCTCGGACTCGTCCGTCTTCAACAGCTCGCGCATCATGGCGCGGTAGCGCTCCTCGAAGACGTTCAAGGGCAGGACGAGGCCCGGGAACAGAACCGAGTTCAGCGGGAAGAGGGGGAGACGTGCTGGGGTCACAACGGTCAAGACTAATGGTCCGCGGACCCGCCGCGTCCGGCCCTCCCGCCTACCCGTCCCCCCGAACGTCCCCGCAGCGGCGTCGCCGAGGCGATCTGGATCCGTACGCCGTCCCTCGCGTCGAGGAACTGGCCCAGCGGATCGTCGGAGGAGTACGTCCACGGAAAGGACGTCGCATACGGGCCGACCAGCCGGAACTGCTCCAGCGCCGGCGCCCAGCGGCCCCTGGCCACCAGGACGTACGCCAGCACATTGCGCACCTCGGCCGGCCACGGGTCCCCGGCCGCGTAGTCCGAGGAGAGCGTGATCGCCAGGTCCGCCGCCGCGTCGATCCGGTCGTCCTGCACGGAGGTGCGGCCCTCGCCGGTCAGCAGCTGCGCGAACGCCGCCCGCACCGGCAGCGCCTGCACCAGCGAGCCCGGCAGCGCGTCCTGCGCCGCCTGCTCGGCGAAGTCGAAGCACTCGCGGTGCGAGCCGTACCACTGCGCCGACAGGTACTGGAGCGCCGCCACATGGCAGCCGTAGTGGTGCGAGGAGCGCTGCACCGCCTGCTCCCACAGCGCCTCGAACGCGGAGTGCGTCGCATGCGTGCCGCGCGCGTGGTCCAGCGAGATCCGCCACGGCACCGGGTCGCCCGGCTCGCTGTCCGCCGCCGCGTCGATCAGCGGCCCGACCTCGCGCAGCCGCTCGGCGCGCGCCGGCGACTCCCAGGCCTTGCGGACCGCGAGCTGCGCCTTGACGACGAGCGCGTCCGGATCGCGCGGGGCCGCGCCGAGCCAGCTGGAGAGCCACTCGTCGCGGTTGTGGGCGAAGGCCGCCAGCCGCGTGACATAGCGGTCGCGGTTCTCCCACTCCGCGCCCTCGCGCGTGGTGGCCAGCAGCTTCGCCGCCGGCTCCCACTCGCCGACCGCCGCCGCGACGAGTGCGGGGCCCAGCCGCTCGTCGGGGGCGTCGAGCAGCACGAGCTCGTCGGCCGGCAGGCCGTCTGCGAGCTGCGGCGTATGACGGATCATGCGCGCGGTGCGGATCAGGGCGGTCAGCAATGACATGGTGCGGACCATTGAAAACCGCAGGTCAAAAGGCGCGCCAGGGGCCAGCTGTGAAACTTTCGTAGCGGCGGAATGGTTGTCCTGGCGGAAGTCAAGAGAGCGTAAAGAAAGTGACTCAGCCGCGCCGTAGAAGGCGTGACGCCCCAGCGGCCACTGTGGTCGCAAGGATCCACCCGAGCAGGATCAGCGCGGCCGAGGCCCACTGCCATCTGCCCTCCATCCGCCAGTACCCGTCCTGGCCGAGATTGATCACCGGCAGCAGCAGGTCCAGGGCGTACAGCGCGGCGTTCCACCGCGGATGCTCATCAGCCTTGATCGCCGGCGGCTCCACCGTAGCGAAGGCCGCCGCCCCCGCCGCCCACAGCACCGCCATCCACAGCGCCGCCCGCCCCGGCCGGTAGCCGTACGCCACCGTCCAGTCCTGGAGGTAGCCCCACAGCTTCGCCGCCAGCGGCAGCGTCTCGCGCCGCCTGCGCTGCTTGGCGAGCAGCACCTCCCGGGCGTCCGCGTCCTCGCCGCTGTTGCGCAGCACGGTCGCCAGGCGCTCGTAGGGCTCCGGGGAGTACTCCGGGGTCGCCGATGCCACCCACTCCAGCCGGCGGGAGAGCGGGAACTCCGCGTACGGCACGAGGTTCTCGTAGACGAAGCCGCCCATCGCCAGACCGCCCGGGCCCGGCCAGCTCGCCGCCAGGTCGATCAGCGTCACCACCCGCGCGCCGTTCAGCACGACGCGCCCCTCCTCCGGGCGCTCCGCGTTGAACCGCAGCTCCGGCGTCGCGATCCGGCGCAGCGACAGCTCCTCGCGCGCGCTGAGCGCGAACCGCGCCCCGTTCAGGTCGACCGCGTCGCCGAACCGCCCGTCGTCCAGCCGCACCCCGCCATGGCACTCGAAGCGCTGGAGCCGGGTGCCGCGCGCGGGCGTCGCCACCGCCCCGATGCCGAACGGGGGAGTCGCGCCCTGGTTGCCCGTCGACTCGATCACCCACGCGCCCGTCATATAGAGCGTGCGCTCCACGCTCAGCTGCGGGGCGTTGAGCGCCCGGCGCTCGGCCGCCGCCCGCAGCCGGCTGCCGCGCAGGCTCAGCGAGACCCCGATCTTCGCGCCGCGCAGACTGAACTCGCCGTACGTCTCGATCAGTTCGGCCTGTAAGTCCTGCGCCACCGACATGCCGTCCGCGGTGATCGCCCGGCCCCGGCGGTCCGGCCGCACATGGATCTGGTTGATCAACAGGTCCGTGCCGATCTGCGCGTCGGTCAGCCGGATGCCGTGCTCGACCCGGCAGCGCGGCAGATGCAGATCGCCCTCCGTGCGCAGCCGGGCCGCCTCGATGCGGGGGATCGCGCAGCCGACCATCCGTACGGTCGTGAAGTGCGCCTCGGGCATCAAGAGCTCGTTCTCGAAACGGCAGCCGTTCAGCTCGACGTACGGTCCGATGCTGCCGCCCGCGAGCTTGAGCGTCCCGGTGATCTGGATCCCGCGCAGCTTGAGCGCCGCGACCCGGCCCGGCAGCGCGTTCGGCCCGCTCAGCAGCAGCCGCGCCACGATGGAGGCGCGGACGCTGCGCTCGGGGCCCCAGGGGCGGGGGGAGAAGGGATCGTTCAGCAGGGGGTTGGGGTCGCTGAGGTCGTACGTGCTCCCGTTCCTGAAGGCGTTCCACATGCGCACCTCGGTCGGGCTCAGCCCGTCCGGAGGCCCTTCGTCCAGCGGCTCGGTCACTGCCGCTCCTCCGCTTCCTTGTCGTACAGCTGTTCTTCCCGCTGAGTAACGGACTGAACGCTAGTGGTCATGGTCAACTTCCGGTAGCGCGAGTGACGCGAGGTGACAGGGGCGTCCCCGTGTATCAGCCAGTGATACGGAGGACCGACGGCCGGATGCGGTCTGAGAGAATTGGCTCTGTGATCTCCCGAATCGATCTGCGCGGCGACGCCCTCCCCGAGGGTGGCGCTCTGCGCGACCTGCTGCCCCGTGCCGAGTTCGACGTGGAAGCCGCCCTGGAGAAGGTGCGGCCCATCTGCGAGGACGTGCATCATCGCGGCGACGCGGCGCTGATCGAGTACGCGCAGAGGTTCGACGGCGTGCAGCTCACGCGGGTACGCGTGCCGCAGGCGGCCATAGACGAGGCCCTGGAGAAGCTCGACCCCGAGGTCAGGGCCGCTCTGGAGGAGTCGATCCGGCGCGCCAGGATCGTCCACCGCGCCCAGCGCCGCACCACCGAGGTGACCGAGGTCGCGCCCGGCGGCACCGTCACCGAGAAGTGGGTGCCGGTCGACCGCGTCGGCCTGTACGCGCCCGGCGGCCGCGCCGTCTACCCCTCGTCAGTGATCATGGACACGGTCCCGGCGCAGGAGGCCGGCGTGCCCTCGATCGCGCTCGCCTCCCCGGCCCAGAAGGAATTCGGCGGCCTGCCGCACCCCACGATCCTGGCGGCCTGCGCCCTGCTCGGCATCGACGAGGTGTACGCGGCCGGCGGCGCCACCGCCGTCGCGATGTTCGCGTACGGCACCGAGTCCTGCGAGCCGGTGAACCTGGTGGCCGGCCCCGGCAACATCTGGGTGGCCGCCGCCAAGCGCTACTTCACCGGCAGGATCGGCATCGACGCCGAGGCCGGACCGACCGAGATCGCCGTCCTCGCCGACGACTCCGCCGACCCGGTCCACGTGGCGTCCGACCTGATCAGCCAGGCCGAGCACGACCCGCTCGCGGCCTCCGTCCTGGTCACCGACAGCGCGGACCTCGCCGACCGGGTCGTGGTCGAGCTGGAGAAGCAGGTCGCCGTCGCCCGCCACCGCGAGGAGCGGATCGAGCCCGCGCTGAGGGGCGAGCAGTCCGCGATCGTCCTCGTCGACAGCATCGACGACGGCCTCGCGGTCGTGAACGCCTACGGCGCCGAGCACCTGGAGATCCAGACCCGCGACGCGCGCGAGCTGGCCGACCGGGTGCGCAACGCGGGCGCCGTGTTCGTCGGCCCGTGGTCCCCCGTCTCCCTGGGCGACTACGCGGCCGGATCCAACCATGTGCTGCCCACCGGCGGCTGCGCCTGCCACTCCTCGGGCCTGTCCGTCCAGTCCTTCCTGCGCGGCATCCACATCGTCGACTACACACGCGACGCCCTCGCCGAGATCACCCACCATGTGGTGACCCTGGCGGAGGCCGAGGACCTGCCCGCGCACGGGGCCGCCCTCAAGGCGCGCTTCGACTGGAAGGCGCCGGGCAAGTGACCGGTATCGACGACCTCCCCATCAGGGACGAGCTGCGCGGCAAGTCCCCGTACGGCGCCCCCCAACTCGACGTGCCCGTACGCCTGAACACCAACGAGAACCCCTACCCGCTGCCCGAGCCGCTGGTCGAGCGCATCGCCGAGCGGGTGCGCGAGGCGGCCCGGCAGCTCAACCGCTACCCCGACCGGGACGCGGTCGAGCTCCGCACCGAGCTGGCCCGCTATCTGACCCGCACCGGCGGACACGAGGTCTCCCTCGCCAACGTCTGGGCGGCCAACGGCTCCAACGAGGTCATCCAGCAACTGCTGCAGACCTTCGCCGGGCCGGGCCGGATCGCGATCGGCTTCGAGCCCTCGTACTCCATGCACGGCCTGATCTCGCGGGGCACCGGCACCGGCTGGATCTCCGGGCCGCGCACGAGCGACTTCACCATCGACGTCGCCGCCGCCACGGCGGCCATCGCCGAGCACCGGCCGGACGTCGTCTTCGTCACCTCGCCCAACAACCCCACGGGCACCGCGGTCGAGGCCGAGACGGTCCTCGCGCTGTACGAGGCGGCGCAGGCGGCCAAGCCGTCGCTGGTCGTGGTGGACGAGGCGTACGTCGAGTTCAGCCACCGCCCCTCGCTGCTGCCGCTGATCGAGGGCCGGCCGAACCTGGTGGTCTCGCGCACCATGTCCAAGGCCTTCGGCGCGGCCGGTCTGCGCCTGGGGTATCTGGCCGCGCACCCCGCCGTGGTCGACGCCGTCCAGCTGGTACGGCTGCCGTACCACCTCTCGGCCGTCACCCAGGCCACCGCGCTCGCCGCGCTGGAGCACACCGATACGCTGCTCGGGTATGTCGAGCAGCTGAAGACCGAGCGCGACCGCCTGGTCGCCGAGCTGCGGGCGATCGGCTACGAAGTCACCGAGTCCGACGCCAACTTCGTGCAGTTCGGGCACTTCGCCGGCGAGGGCGGCGCCCACGAGATGTGGCAGCGGATCCTCGACCGAGGCGTTCTGGTCCGCGACAACGGAGTCCCGGGCTGGCTGCGGGTCACCGCCGGCACGCCCGAAGAGAACGACGCGTTCCTCGACGCGGTTCGTCAGTTGCAGTGTTTTGTGGGGGACACCCCCACGCCCCCGAAGGAGCAGAGCGCATGAGCCGCGTAGGAAGAGTCGAGCGCACCACCAAGGAGACCTCCGTCGTCGTCGAGATCGACCTCGACGGCACCGGCAAGGTCGACGTCGCCACGGGCGTCGGCTTCTACGACCACATGCTCGACCAGCTCGGCCGCCACGGTCTGTTCGACCTCACCGTCAAGACCGACGGCGATCTGCACATCGACTCCCACCACACCATCGAGGACACCGCCCTCGCGCTCGGCGCCGCCTTCAAGCAGGCGCTCGGCGACAAGGTGGGCATCTACCGCTTCGGCAACTGCACCGTGCCCCTGGACGAGTCCCTCGCCCAGGTCACCGTGGACCTGTCGGGCCGCCCCTACCTCGTGCACACCGAGCCCGAGAACATGGCCCCGATGATCGGCGCGTACGACACGACGATGACGCGGCACATACTGGAGTCCTTCGTCGCCCAGGCCCAGATCGCGCTGCACGTCCACGTGCCGTACGGACGCAACGCGCACCACATCGTGGAGTGCCAGTTCAAGGCCCTGGCCCGGGCGCTGCGCTACGCCTCCGAGCGCGACCCGCGCGCCGCCGGCATCCTCCCCTCCACGAAGGGCGCCCTCTAACCCCATGACCGGCCTCTCCACCATCCTCATCGTCGTCGGGCTCTTCCTCGCCGGCGGTGTGTACTCCTTCTCCAAGCAGCAGATGCCCAAGGGCCTGATCGTGCTCCTCACCATCGCCTCGGTGATGTGCCTGGTCGCCGGCGTCCTGCGGATTCAGGGGATCTGGGAATGAGCGCAGCCAAGAAGGTCGTCGTCTTCGACTACGGATTCGGCAACGTCCGCTCCGCCGAGCGGGCCCTGGCCCGGGTCGGCGCGGACGTGGAGATCACCCGGGACTTCGACGCGGCGATGAACGCCGACGGGCTGCTCGTGCCCGGCGTCGGCGCGTTCTCCGCGTGCATGGAGGGCCTCGCGCAGGCTCGCGGCGAGTGGATCGTCGACCGCAGGCTCGCCGGCGGACGGCCGGTCATGGGCATCTGCGTCGGCATGCAGATCCTCTTCGGCCGCGGCATCGAGCACGGCGTGGAGACCGAGGGCCTCGGCGAGTGGCCCGGCACGGTCGGCCCGCTGAAGGCCCCGATCGTCCCGCACATGGGCTGGAACACCGTCGAGGCGCCCGCCGACAGCCAGCTCTTCGCCGGCCTCGACGCCGGCGCCCGGTTCTACTTCGTGCACTCCTACGCCGTGCACGACTGGGACCTCGAGACCGCCAATCCCGCCCTGCGCGCGCCCCAGGTCACCTGGGCCACGCACGGCGAGCGCTTCGTGGCCGCCGTCGAGAACGGCGCGCTGTGGGCGACGCAGTTCCACCCCGAGAAGTCCGGCGACGCCGGCGCCCAGCTGCTGACCAACTGGATTGAGACGCTGTAATGCCTGAACTGCCGAAGCTAGAACTCCTCCCCGCCGTCGACGTCCGCGACGGCCAGGCAGTGCGCCTGGTCCACGGCGAGTCCGGCACGGAGACCTCCTACGGCTCGCCCCTGGAAGCCGCCCTCGCCTGGCAGCGCTCCGGCGCCGAGTGGCTGCACCTGGTGGACCTGGACGCGGCCTTCGGCACCGGCGACAACCGCGCGCTGATCGCCGAGGTCGCCGGCGCCATGGACATCAAGGTCGAGCTGTCGGGCGGCATCCGCGACGACGCCTCGCTCGCGGCGGCCCTGGCCACCGGCTGCACCCGGGTCAACCTGGGCACCGCCGCGCTGGAGACCCCCGAGTGGGTCGCCAAGATCATCGCCGAGCACGGCGACAAGATCGCGGTCGGTCTGGACGTACGCGGCACCACGCTGCGCGGCCGCGGCTGGACCCGCGACGGCGGCGATCTGTACGAGACGCTGGCCCGCCTCGACTCCGAGGGCTGCTCCCGCTACGTCGTCACCGACATCGCCAAGGACGGCACCCTCCAGGGACCCAACCTGGAGCTGCTGCGCAATGTCTGCGCCGCCACCGACAAGCCCGTCGTCGCCTCCGGCGGCGTCTCCTCGCTCGACGACCTGCGGGCGCTGGCCGGCCTGGTCGCCGAGGGCGTCGAGGGCGCGATCGTCGGCAAGGCGCTCTACGCCAAGGCCTTCACGCTGGAGGAGGCACTGGAGGCGGTGTCCCGATGAGCGACGTGCGGCGCGTGCAGAGCGGGACTCCCTGGGAGGACTCCATCGGCTTCGCGCGCGCCGTCGCCGCGGGGGACCGCGTGGTCGTGGCCGGCACCACCTCCTTCAAGGGCACGGTGCTGTACGGCGAGGGCGACCCGTACGAGCAGGCCAAGGTCGCGTTCGGCACCGCGCTGGAGGCGCTGGCGGAGTTCGGCCTCGACGCCGGCTCCGTCATCCGCACCCGTATGTATCTGACCCACGCGCGCGACGTCGACGCCGTCGGCCGGGCGCACAAGGAGACGTTCGACGCCGTACGGCCGGCCGCGACCCTGCTCGTGGTCGAGGGGTTCGTCGACCCGCGCATCCTGGTCGAAGTAGAAGTAGAAGCATTCCGAGGAGCGTCGCAGCCATGACCCTCGCGGTCCGAGTCATCCCCTGTCTGGACGTCGACAACGGACGGGTCGTCAAGGGCGTCAACTTCCAGAATCTGCGCGACGCGGGCGACCCCGTCGAGATGGCGAAGCTGTACGACGCCGAAGGCGCGGACGAGCTCACCTTCCTCGACATCACCGCCTCCTCCGGCAACCGCGAGACGACCTATGACGTGGTGCGCCGCACCGCCGAGCAGGTCTTCATCCCGCTCACGGTCGGCGGCGGCGTCCGCACCGCCGAGGACGTCGACAAGCTGCTGCGGGCCGGCGCCGACAAGGTCGGCGTCAACACCGCGGCCATCGCCCGCCCGGAGCTCATCCGCGAGATCGCCGAGCGCTTCGGCCGTCAGGTGCTGGTCCTCTCGGTGGACGCCCGGCGCACCGAGGCGGGCACGCCCTCGGGCTTCGAGGTCACCACGCACGGCGGCCGCCAGGGCACCGGCGTCGACGCCGTCGAGTGGGCGCACCGGGCCGCCGAGCTGGGCGCGGGCGAGATCCTGCTCAACTCGATGGACGCCGACGGCACCAAGGACGGCTACGACACCGAGATGATCGCGGCCGTGCGCCGGCATGTCACGGTCCCGGTGATCGCCTCCGGCGGCGCGGGACGCCTCGCGGACTTCCCGCCGGCCATCGCCGCGGGCGCGGACGCGGTGCTCGCCGCCTCGGTGTTCCACTTCGGCGATCTGCGGATCTCGCAGGTCAAGGACACCCTCCGCGAGGCCGGCCACCCGGTCCGCTGACACCGAGAGCCCTGCTCGCCGACGAGCGCGGGTGGGGCGCGTCCGGCATGGGCTGGGTCCTCGCCGGGTTCGGGGTCGGGTCGGGGGCGGCCTCCCTGCTGCTGGCGGTACGCGGCCGGACGGCGCGCGCCGGACTCGTCCAGGGCCTCGCCCTGGGCTCGGGCGGGGTGGCTATAGGCGCCCTCGCCTTCACAACCTCTATAGCGGCCGCGGTGGCCGTCGCCGTCGCGATCGGGCTCTTCGGCGCCAGAAAAGCACAGGGAAACTTGCGCAATTTCGATTGCGCAAGTTTTCTTGTGTATCTACGGTGGACTCCATGGCAGACAGCGAATCGCGCAGGATCGCCGACCTCGACACCCTCAAGGCATTCGGCCACCCCCTGCGCATGAGGCTCTACCGAGGGCTGTTCGTCGCCCGGACCGCCACCGCGTCCCAGCTCGCCGAGCAGGTCGACGAGGCCGTCTCGCTCGTCAGCTACCACCTGCGCAGGCTCGCCGACCACGGGCTCATCGAGGAGGCCGAGCGGCAGAGCGAGGACGGCCGGGAGCGCTGGTGGCAGGTCGCCTCGCAGGGCCTGACCATGCGGGACGAGGACTTCCGGGGCGCGCCCGAACTGGTCGCCGCGCACACGGCCGTCACCCGGATGTCCTTCGAGCAGCGCGGCGAGCTCTACCGCCGCTACCTCGACGCCCAGTCCGCCTGGGAGCCCGCATGGCGGGGGGCCGCGTTCAGCTCGGAGTACCTGCCGCGGCTCACCGCCGAGGAGCTGGACCAACTGGGCCGCGAGATGCACGACCTGATCAAGAAGTACAGCGCGATCGGCGCCGCGGCTGAGGAGGCGGGCGAGACGGCCGGCCGGGAGAACGTCGCCGTGCATGTGTACGGCTTCCCCTTCCGCAGCTGACCTGTCCGGCCTGCAGCTGACCCGTCCGGGGCCGAGGCGAGGGCCGCGAGGGACAGTCCGCGCCGACTGACCGGCCGCCAGAGCCGGCAGGCCCGCGCCCGCTGCCCCCGCTGACGCCTCCGCCCGCTGAACCGTCCCGTGCGCGCGCCCGCCCGACGGGCCGCCGCGCCATGTCCGTATGCCCGTATGCCCGCCCGCGCGCCCGATGGGCCGCCGCGCCATGCCCGCACGCTCCCCGCGCACGCCGAGAGGACCGACTCCCATGCCCGCCGTGGACAGCCCCGCCGCCTCCGCTCCCGCCTCCGCGCACTCCCCAGCCGCCGACCGCCCCGCCTATCGCGACGCCAACGTCCTGCGCTGGCTCTGTGCCTACGCCGCCTCCGCCGTCGGCGACTCCATGTACTACCTGGCCCTGTCCTGGGCGGCCCTGCGCGACGGCAGCCCCGCCCAGGCCGGCGCAGTGCTCGCCGTCAGCGCCGTCCCGCGCGCCCTGCTGATGCTCGGCGGCGGAGTGCTCGTCGACCGCCTCGGACCGCGCCGCGTGGTCGTCGCCACTGACGCCGCACGCTCCCTGATCGTCCTCGGCGTGGCCGCCCTGCTGCTCCTCGCCAGCCCCGGCCTGTGGCTGCTCGCCCTCGTCGCGGTGGTCTTCGGCGTACTCGACGCGGTCTTCATGCCTGCCGTGGGCGCCCTCCCGCCCCGGATCGCCCCGCCCGGCCAGCTCGCCAGGATCCAGGGCATGCGGGGCCTCGCCTCGCGTATGGCCACCGTCGTCGGCGCTCCGCTCGGCGGCCTCGCGGTGGCCCTCGGGGGATCGGCCGCGGCCTTCGGGGCGGCCGGGCTGCTCTTCGCGCTCTCGGCGCCGCTGCTGCTCGCCGTGCGGACCGCCCCGCTGCCGGCCGCCGACGACGCTGCGAAGCCCAAGGCCAACGCCCTGCGGGACCTGGCCGACGGGCTGCGCTACATCCGGCGCCACCGCGTGCTCGCCCCGCTGCTGGTCGTCATCGCCCTCGCGGACCTGGGCTTCGTCGGGCCGCTCAACGTCGGCCTCGCCCTGCTCGCCGACGAGCGCGGGTGGGGCGCGTCCGGCATGGGCTGGATCCTCGCCGGGTTCGGGGCCGGGTCGGGCGCGGCCTCTCTGCTGCTGGCCGTGCGCGGCCGGACGCCGCGCGCCGGACTCGTCCAGGGGCTCGCCCTGGCCTCGGGCGCGGTGGCCATAGGCGCCCTCGCCTTCACAACCTCTATAGCGGCCGCGGTGGCCGTCGCCGTCGCGATCGGGCTGCTCGCGGGGCTGAGCGGGGCGCTGTGCAACGCTCTCGTGCAGACGGAGACCGACCCCGCCTACCTCGGCAGAGTCACCTCCGTGGCGACCTTCTTCAGCCTGGGCCTCGCACCGCTCAGCTACCCCGTCACGGGCGCGGCCGTCGGGCTGTGGGGCACCGAGCCGGTGTTCGTCGTCAGCGCGGCCGTCTGCGCGGCCGGAGCGCTGTACGGACTGTCCGCCAAGGCGCTCCGCGGCGCCGAGCTGCCGCGCTGACGGCGCGAGGGGGCCCGGACACGTGCCCGGACCCCGCCCGGCTACATCGAGATCCCGAGCTTGGTCTCGTACAGCATGGCGACCGTCTCCTTGTCGCCGTCCACCTCCACATGCGCCGCGTCCTGGCGGCCGAACGCGAACATGGTCAGCTCGCCCGGCGTCCCGGTCACTGTCACCACCGGAGTGCCGCGGTGGGCGACCGCCGTCTGGCCGTCGGGGCGGCGCAGCACCAGGCCGACCGGGGACTTGCGCCCCAGCAGCCTGGCCGCCTTCTCCAGCCGCGACCACAGGGCGTCCTCGAAGATCCGGTCCAGCTCGCGCGGCGACCAGTCGGGCTGCGCCCGGCGCACGTCCTCGGCGTGCACATAGAACTCGACGGTGTTGGCCGCCTCGTCGAGCTGCTTGATGCCGTACGGGGACATCCGCGGCGGTCCCGTGCGGATCAGCTGGACCAGCTCCTCGTACGGCTTCGCCGCGAATTCCGCCTGCACCCGCTCCAGCCTGCCTTTGAGCAGCGGCAGCACGATCCCGCCCGCGGCGTCCGGCCGGCGCTCGCGCACCACCACATGCGCGGCGAGGTCGCGGGTCGTCCAGTCCCCGCACAGGGTCGGGGCCTCCGGGCCCGCCGTCTCCAACAGGTCGGCGAGCAGTAGCCGTTCACGCTTCGCATGGGTCGACATGCCTGCCAGCGTACGGCGGCGACCCGCGGTCCGCCCAGTGGACGCTCCGTCCTGCCGCCGCTTCGGGCACGGCACAATGTCCGTATGACCAGCAGTGTCCCCGCCACCCCGCTCGATCCCGCCGTCGCCGCCCGCCTCAAGCGCACCGCGGACGGCCTCGTTCCGGCCATCGCCCAGCAGTACGACACCGGTGAGGTGCTGATGCTCGGCTGGATGGACGACGAGGCGCTGCACCGCACCCTGACCACGGGCCGGTGCACCTACTTCTCCCGCAGCCGCCAGGAGTACTGGGTCAAGGGCGACACCTCCGGGCACGTCCAGCACGTCAAGTCCGTCGCCCTGGACTGCGACGGCGACACCCTCCTGGTCAAGGTCGACCAGGTGGGCGCCGCCTGTCACACCGGCGACCGGACCTGTTTCGACGCCGACGTCCTGCCGCTCGGACAGTAAGGTCAGCCGCCATGGATCTCGAGACCTTCCGCAAGCTGGCCGCCGACCGTCGCGTCATCCCCGTCAGCCGCAAGCTGCTCGCGGACGGCGACACCCCCGTCGGGCTCTACCGCAAGCTCGCCGCCGAGCGGCCCGGCACCTTCCTCCTCGAATCCGCGGAGAACGGCCGGTCCTGGTCGCGCTACTCCTTCATCGGCGTACGCTCCGACGCCACCCTCACCGAGCGCGACGGCCAGGCGCACTGGCTCGGCGCCCCGCCCGTCGGCGTCCCCGTCGACGGCGATCCGCTGCTGGCCCTGCGCGCCACCGTCGAGACGCTGCACACCCCGCACGACCTCGCCGCCGGGATGCCGCCCTTCACCGGCGGCATGGTCGGCTACCTCGGCTACGACATCGTCCGCAGGCTGGAGAAGATCGGCCCGGGCGACCACGACGACCTGCGGCTCCCCGAGCTGACCATGCTGCTCACCTCGGACCTCGCGGTGCTCGACCACTGGGACGGCACGGTCCTGCTGATCGCCAACGCGATCAACCACAACGACCTCGACACCGGGATCGACGAGGCGTACGCCGGGGCCGTCGCCCGCCTCGACGCCATGGAGGCCGACCTCGCGCGCCCGCTGGCCTCCGCGCCCGCCGCGCTGCCGCCCTCCGAGCTGCCGGAGTTCTCCGCGCTGTGGGGCGGCGAGGCCTACCAGGACGCCGTCGAGGACATCAAGGAGCGGATCCGGGCGGGCGAGGCCTTCCAGGTGGTGCCCTCGCAGCGGTTCGAGACCCCGTGCGCGGCCAGTGCGCTGGACGTCTACCGGGTGCTGCGGGCCACCAACCCCAGCCCGTACATGTACCTCTTCCGCTTCGACGGCTTCGACGTCGTGGGCTCCAGCCCCGAGGCCCTGGTCAAGGTCGAGGACGGGCGCGCCATGGTCCACCCGATCGCCGGCACCCGCCCGCGCGGCGCGACCCCGCAGGAGGACCAGGCCCTCGCCGAGGAGCTGATGGCCGACCCCAAGGAGCGCGCCGAGCATCTGATGCTGGTCGACCTCGGCCGCAACGACCTGGGCCGGGTCTGCGAGCCCGGCAGCGTCGAGGTCGTCGACTTCATGTCGATCGAGCGGTACTCCCACGTCATGCACATCGTCTCCACGGTGACCGGGCAGGTCGCCGCGGGCCGCACCGCCTTCGACGTGCTCACCGCCTGCTTCCCCGCAGGCACCCTCTCGGGCGCGCCCAAGCCCCGCGCCATGCAGATCATCGACGAGCTGGAGCCGTCGCGGCGCGGACTGTACGGCGGCTGCGTCGGCTATCTCGACTTCGCCGGCGACTCCGACACCGCGATCGCCATCCGCACCGCCCTGCTGCGCGACGGAACGGCGTATGTGCAGGCCGGAGCGGGTGTCGTGGCGGACTCCGACCCGGTCGCCGAGGACACCGAGTGCCGCAACAAGGCGGCGGCCGTGCTCCGCGCGGTCCACACGGCCAACCGCCTGAACAGCCGTGCGGACCGGTAGGGGATAGTGGACCCGTGACTGCTGTACCGGTACCCCAGCCCCGATCCGGCGCCGCCTCCGCCGCGGCCGACAGCCGCCGCAGCCTCGGCGCGGCCCTGTTCCTCGGCGCGGTCGGCGCGGCCGTCGTGCTGCTCGCCTCCGGACAGGTATGGGCCGAGGGCTCGGCGGCCGTCGGCGGCGGAAGCGTGGCCCTCGACGCCCAGGGCAGCGACGTCACCGGCGTGCCCACCGCGCTCGCCATCGTCGGCCTGGCCGCCCTCGTCGCGCTCTTCGCGGTCCGCAGGGCGGGACGGCTACTCGTCGCCGCCCTGCTCGCCCTGAGCGGCGCGGGAGCGGGCCTGGCCGCCTTCCTGGGGGCCTCCGACAGCGCGGCCCTGGACGCGCAGGCGGCGAAGACCACCGGCGACACGGCCGCCACCGTCGACGCGCTCGTCCACACCGCCTGGCCGTACGTCAGCCTGGCCGGCGGCCTGCTCATCCTCTGCGCGGGGCTGCTGGCCCTGCGGTACGGCAAGAGCTGGCCCGCCATGTCCGGCCGGTACGAGCGCGACGGCCGCCCCCGGCCCCGCAAGGCCGCGCCCGTGGACCCGGACCGCCCCGAGGACCTGTGGAAGGCCCTGGACCGCGGCGAGGACCCGACCAGCGGGCCCTGAGGGCGACCCCCGGACGGAGCATTTCGCGGCGTACGGGACAATGGCAGCCGAGCGTCCGGCTCAGCACACCGCGAGGCGGCTCAGCACGGAGCGACACCGAGAGCTATAGAGCGTCAGCTCAAGCCCAGACAGCAACGAGGAGCGAATTCATGGCGGGCAGCAACCACGGACACACCCCGGCCGCCTGGACCGGCGTCACCATCGTCATCATCGGTTTCTGCATCGCAGGCGTCTTCATGGTGGCGGCCAACCCCCTCGGCTTCTGGGCCGGCATGGCCGTCACCCTGCTCGGCGGCGTCGTCGGCATGGCCATGAAGGCCGCCGGCCTCGGCATGCCCAAGGAGTCCGAGGTCCACGTGCAGGCCAGGGCGCGCGCCGCGCAGTCCTCCCAGACCGCCCAGACCGCCCAGGCGCAGGCGGCCTCCTGACGCAGTCCGGCTTTTCGGTGCGAGGCGCAGTCCGGCGGAGGCCGGGCTGCGCCTCTCCGCGTGAACGGGGAGAATCACAAGGTGGACGAAGCGACGCCTTCCTCAGCAGCACCGCCGCCGGCAGCGGCGCAGCCCGCCCCCGCGCCGTCCGAGGCGCTCGGGCCCGCCCCGCTCGCCCGCCGGCTGGCGGCGCCGCTGGCCACGCTGGCCGGCGTCGCGGCGGCCTTCGCCTACGTCGGCACGGTCGACCCCAACGAACCGGGCCACTACCCGGTCTGCCCCCTGCTGCGGATCACCGGGATCTACTGCCCGGGCTGCGGCGGACTGCGCAGCGCCCACGCCTTCGTCCACGGCGACCTGCCCGCCGCCCTCGGCGCGAACGCCATGGCCGTCGTCGGCTACGGGGTCTTCGCCGCGGTGTGGGTCGTGTGGCTGATTCGCGCCGTTCGGGGAGCGCCGCTGAGGGTCGCGGTCGCGCCCGTGTGGTGGTGGGCGCTCGGAGGTGTTCTGCTGATCTTCAGCGTGGTCCGGAACCTTCCATTCGGCTCCGCCCTCGCGCCATGAAGTCCCAGGTAGTGGGACAGCCGTCAACCGGATGCGGGTCCTGGGCCCTCGTACGGATACCATCGACATGGCTGATCCTGAACCTTTGTCACCGTCCCGGAAGGGGGCCGCTCGCGTGAGTGTGCTCGACGAGATCATCGAAGGCGTACGCGCCGACCTCGCAGAGCGGCAGGCGCGCGTCAGCCTCGACGAGCTCAAGGAGCGCGCCGCCAAGGCTCCCGCGGCCAAAGACGGCGTCGCCGCACTGCGCGGCGAAGGCGTGCAGGTGATCTGCGAGGTCAAGCGCTCCAGCCCGTCCAAGGGCGCGCTCGCCGCGATCGCCGACCCGGCCGGACTGGCCGCGGACTACGAGGCGGGCGGCGCCGCCGTCATCTCCGTGCTGACGGAGGAGCGCCGCTTCGGCGGCTCGCTCGCGGACCTGGAGGCCGTCCGCGCCCGGGTGGACGTCCCGCTGCTGCGCAAGGACTTCGTCGTCACCGCGTACCAGCTGTGGGAGGCCCGTGCGTACGGCGCCGACCTGGTGCTGCTGATCGTCGCGGCCCTGGAGCAGGAGGCCCTGGTCTCGCTGATCGAGCGCGCCGAGTCGATCGGGCTGACCCCGCTGGTCGAGGTCCACGACGAGGACGAGGTCGAGCGGGCCGTCGAGGCCGGCGCCAAGATCATCGGTGTCAACGCGCGCGACCTCAAGACGCTCAAGGTCGACCGGTCCACCTTCGAGCGGCTCGCTCCCGAGATCCCGGCCCATATCGTCAAGATCGCCGAGTCCGGGGTGCGCGGTCCGCACGACCTGATCGCCTACGCCAACGCCGGCGCGGACGCCGTCCTGGTCGGCGAGTCCCTGGTCACCGGCCGCGACCCGAAGTCGGCCGTGGCCGACCTGGTCGCCGCGGGCGCCCACCCCGCGCTGCGCCACGGCCGGAGCTGACCCTTCCCCATGACCGCCGCAGCCCGCACCGTCGCCCCGCCCCGCCGGACGCTCTCGCGCCCGTCGTCGGCGGTCGCGGCGGCCTGCCGGCGCG